>JALVQM010000217.1:0-4652 GCA_027025615.1 Desulfobacteraceae bacterium
CCATAAGGGCCACCGCTTCACCGCCACCCAGGCAGAGGGAAGCCAGGCCTAGATGTTTATCCTGGCGGATCATTTCATAAAGCAGGGTGACCAGTACCCGGCAGCCGCTTGCGCCGATAGGGTGGCCCAGGGCAACCGATCCGCCGTTGACGTTGGTTTTTCCCGGGTCAAGTTTAAGTTCCTGCATAACTGCACAGGTGGAGCCGGAAAATGCTTCATTGACTTCGAAAAGGTCTACATCTGCAATGGAGGCACCTTCTTTTTCGAGACACTTGGGAATGGCCCAGATGGGGGCCACCAGAACGTATTTCATGTCGATTCCGGCCGAGGCCTGGGCACCGATGGTAGCCATTACGGTAAGTCCCAGTTCTTCCGCCTTTTCACGGGCCATTACCACTACAGCAGCGGCGCCGTCACTGATGACTGAAGCATTTCCGGCGGTTGTCACCCCATCTTTTTTGAAAGCCGGTTTCATTTTAGCCAGAATGGCTTCAGACGTAGGCCTGGGGCATTCGTCCTTGTCAAAAACAAGTGGATCGCCCTTGCGTTGGGGAACCTGGACCGGGACGATTTCCTGTTTAAATTTACCTGTTTCGATTGCTTCCAGGGCCCGGCGATAACTTTCGGCGGCATAGGCATCTTGCTGTTGCCTGGAAATTCCGTATTTTTCAGAGCACAGTTCGTTGGATATACCCATGTGGAAATCATTTACGATATCCCAAAGTCCGTCGTGTACCATGTGATCCTGTAACTTGCCGGGGCCCATACGGTAACCGAACCTGGCTTTTTCCAGGTAATAAGGTGCCATGGACATGTTTTCCATGCCTCCGGCCACCACCACGTCGGCGTCGCCCACCTGGATGGCCTGGGCTGCCAGCATTACCGACTTGAGGGCCGAGCCACAGACTTTGTTGACGGTTATACATTCGACTTCCCATGGCATCTGGGCCTTGACAGCTGCCTGCTTGGCCGGGTTCTGGCCATAGCCGCAGGGAAGCACCATTCCCATTATGACCTCGTTTACCTCGGTCTTGTCGATACCGGCGCGTTTCACGGCCTCTTTGATCACCTGGGCACCCAGATCGGTCGCCCCTACTGAAGCAAGGCTCCCGTTGAAAGAGGCCAGGGGGGTTCTCACAGCACTCACTATCACAGCTTCCCGCATTTTCCTTATCTCCTTTTAGATGGTGGCTTTGCAAAAGTCCCTCACCGGGACGTCGCCTGCGCTTTGACCACAGTGGCGTGCTTGAAATTGGTCGAAAAGTGTCAAAGCGTTGATAACGAATAAGATGTCGGTTTATTGTAAAGCCATTTTACATGTTTCTGCGATATTGTCCGCCTACCGCATAAAGAGCCTCGGTTATCTGTCCCAGGCTGCAATAGCGAACGGTTTCCATCAATTCGGCAAAAATATTGCCCCCCGACAAAACAACTTTTTGCAGGCGTTCCAGAGCTTGGGGGGCTTTTTCGGCATTACGGGCCTTGAATTCAGCCAGCCTGCGCAGTTGGGATTCCTTTTCCTCCTCGGTGGCCCGGGCAAGGTCGATACACGGCATTGAGTCGGACAGGTCTTCTCCATCGGCATGGGGGTCGCGGAAGGTGTTGACCCCGATGATGGGAAGTTCGCCGGTATGTTTCAGGGTTTCATAGTAAATCGATTCTTCCTGGATTTTGCCTCGCTGGTAACCTGTTTCCATGGCCCCCAGTACACCACCCCTTTCGGTGATCCGGTCAAATTCCATCAGGACCGCTTCTTCCACAAGGTCGGTGAGTTCTTCAACTATAAAGCTGCCCTGGAGGGGGTTTTCGTTTTTGGCCAGGCCCCACTCGCGGTTGATGATAAGCTGGATGGCCAGAGCCCGCCGGACAGACTCTTCGGTAGGCGTAGTGATGGCTTCGTCGAAGGCGTTTGTATGAAGACTCTGACAGTTGTCGTAAATGGCACACAGGGCCTGGAGGGTCGTACGGATATCGTTGAACTGGATATCCTGGCTGTGAAGGCTGCGACCCGAGGTTTGGATGTGGTACTTGAGCATCTGGGATCTTTCGGAAGCACCGTATTTGTCCCGCAAGGCAACGGCCCAGATTCTTCTGGCCACACGTCCGATGACCGTGTACTCGGGGTCCATACCGTTTGAGAAGAAGAACGAAAAGTTGGGGCCGAAAGCGTCTATGTCCATGCCCCGTGAAAGGTAGTATTCCAGATAAGTGAAGCCGTTGGCCAGGGTAAAAGCCAGTTGCGAAATTGGATTGGCTCCGGCTTCGGCGATATGGTATCCGGAAATCGATACCGAGTAAAAATTGCGTACGTTGTTTTCGATGAAGTAATGCTGAATATCACCCATCATCTTCAGGGCAAAATCGATGGAGAAGATACAGGTGTTCTGTCCCTGGTCCTCCTTGAGAATGTCTGCCTGGACAGTCCCCCTGACGGTTGAAAGGGCCCTGGCCTTGATGCGTTCGTATTCCTCCCGGCTCGGTTCACGGCCTTTTTCGTTCCTGAATTTGTCCACCTCCTGGTCTATGGCCGTGTTGAGAAACATGGCCAGCATGATCGGAGCCGGGCCGTTGATGGTCATGGAAACCGAAGTGGTGGGAGCGCACAGGTCAAAACCGCTGTAGAGCACCTTGACATCATCCAGGCTGCATACGCTGACTCCCGAGTTGCCTACCTTGCCATATATATCCGGCCGGCGGTCGGGATCGTAGCCGTAAAGGGTCACCGAGTCAAAGGCCGTTGAAAGCCGTTTGGCCGGGCTGTTGGCCGAAAGGAGTTTGAAACGACGGTTTGTGCGGGCCGGGTCACCCTCACCGGCAAACATACGGGTAGGATCTTCGCCAACCCGCTTGAGCGGAAATACTCCGGCGGTGTATGGAAAGTAACCCGGAAGGTTTTCACGCCGCAGCCAGCGGTATATTTCGCCCGGGTCCTGGAAATCCGGCAGGGAGATTTTGGGTATCTTCTTGCGTGCCAGGGACTCGGTGAAAAGCGGTACCCGGATTTCGCGTCCCCGAACCTGGTAGACAAGTTCATCCTGCTGGTATCTTTGCCTTATCTCGGGCCAGCCTTCAACCAGTTTGCGGGTTTCTTCGTCCAGTTCCTGGCGGGCTTTTTCAGCCTCACTGCACAAACGGTCCAGCAGAGTTTCCTTGTCACCGTCAAGGTCGGCACCTTCCAGGTGGCGGGCGGTTTCCTCCAGATGCCACACCCGGCGCAGGGCTTCGGCCTGGCGCTGGGTATGGGCGTGGTAGCTGCGGACTGTTTCAGCTATTTCGGCCAGGTAGCGGGTCCTTTCCGGGGGAATGATAATGGTCTTGGAAGTGGAGACTTTACCGGCAGGTCGGGGCAGGTTGGACTTGAATTTCACTCCGGTCTTTTCCTTGATGTTGTCCAGCAGCCCATGGTAAAGAGCTGTTACCCCGTCGTCATTAAATTTCGAGGCAATAGTTCCGTAAACCGGCATTTCCTCGGGACTTTTGTCAAAGGCGTTGCGGTTGCGCTGCACCTGTTTGCGCACGTCCCGGACCGCATCTTCACCACCCCGTTTTTCGAACTTGTTGACCACCACCAGGTCGGCGAAATCGAGCATGTCGATTTTTTCCAGCTGGGAGGCGGCGCCGAAATCTGCGGTCATGACGTACATGGAGATGTCAACAAGGTCGATAATGTGGGAGTCTCCCTGGCCGATACCGGCTGTTTCGGCAATCACCAGGTCGAAGCCGGCCGCCTTGGCAACTTCGATAACATCCGGGAGGGATTCAGGGATTTCCGAATGTGACCGACGGGTTGCCAATGAACGCATGTAGACCCGCGGGTCGCCGATGGCGTTCATCCGGATCCTGTCTCCCAGCAAGGCTCCTCCGGTTTTACGGCGGGATGGATCGGCACTTATTATAGCGACCCTAACGTTTTTTAAATCATGCAGCATGCGCTGGATCAGTTCATCGGTGAGCGACGATTTTCCTGAACCACCGGTTCCGGTAATACCTATAACCGGCACCCTGCGATCAGCCAATTTGGTTTTCAGCTCGGCCCTGAGCTTTGCAAGGTGGCCGTTTTCCATGGCCTTGGCCTGCTCAACCGCTGTTATCAGGTTGGCAACCAGTTTTTTGTTGTCCGGGCTAAGCTGGTCTAGATCGTAGTTGAAATCGGCGATCCTGGGAAAGTCCATTTCCCGGACCATGTGGTTGATAATTCCCTGTAACCCCATGCGGGCGCCGTCTTCCGGGGAGTAGATCTTGGTTACACCATAGTCTTCCAGCTCTTTTATTTCTTCTGGAACAATTACACCACCGCCACCACCAAATATCTTGATATGTCGGGCGTCGGCTTCATTAAGCAGGTCGACCATGTACTTGAAAAATTCCATGTGCCCGCCCTGGTAGGAAGAAACGGCGATTCCCTGCACGTCTTCTTCAATGGCGGCATCCACTATTTCCTGGACAGATCTGTTGTGTCCAAGATGGATGACCTCTACTCCCGTTCCCTGCAGGATGCGACGGAATATGTTGATCGAAGCGTCATGCCCGTCGAAAAGGGAGGTGGCCGTTACCACCCTGATATTATTTTTGGGCCGGTAGATTTCAACCTGACCGTTCATCGTTTCGCCTCCTTGTGGCTTGCCTGAAACCTGGGCCGGCCGTGCCAGGTA
>JALVQM010000217.1:4662-5397 GCA_027025615.1 Desulfobacteraceae bacterium
CCAGCAGCCTGCTCGGGAAATTGAAATAGACAGGTGCCGGCCGTGCCAGGTAAGCTGGGCCTGTGCCCGGCGGCCGGCACCTGTCTATTTCAATTTCCCGAGCAGGCTGCTGGCGATAGTGTTTTTTTGAATTTCCTTGGTGCCTTCATAAATTTCGGTAATCTTGGCATCCCGGTAAAACCGCTCCACTTCATACTCGGTCATATAGCCATAGCCCCCCAGAAGCTGAATGGCTTCATCGGCCACTTCAACCGCCGTCCGGGCAGCATACATCTTGGCCATGGAGGTAAGCTTGGGATCAATTCGGCCCTGGTCGTAATTCCAGGCGGCTTTGTAAGTAATCAGGCGAGCCAGTTCGATCTTGGTGGCCATGTCGGCCAGCTTGTGTTGGGTTGCCTGGAATTGAGCGATTTTTTTGCCGAACTGTTCACGCTGTTTTACATATGCCAGGGCCCGGTCATAAGCCCCCTGGGCAGTGCCCAGGGCCTGGGCCGCAATTTGAATACGACTTTCGTCAAAAAAATTCAGAACCTGGTAAAAACCCTTGTTTTCTTCCCCGATCAGGTTGGAAAGAGGTACTCTTACATCCTTGAAAATAACTTCGGCGGAAGCCATCATCCGGATACCCATTTTGCGGCCCACGTCAGAAGTGCTTACACCAGGACGATCGGCTTCCACCAGGATCAGGCTTTGGCCGCGATATCCGGGCTTGGCGTCCGGATCAGTCTGGCACAA
>JALVQM010000218.1 GCA_027025615.1 Desulfobacteraceae bacterium
GTTATCACCAGCAAAGTTGCCTCGGTAGCGGTTACCGCTGAGGCCGAGCGTGGCTCGTTGTCTATTATTCCCATTTCACCGATGGTGCGTCCCGGTCCCAGGGTGGCGATCCTGCGGGCGGTCGCTTTGGAGTCGAACTTGACCACGTGGACAGATCCCTTGGCAATAAGCACCAGGTAGGGATGCTTGTCACCTTCATAGAACAGGATTGTTTTGGCAGGCACCCGGTAAACATCCAGGTAGGCGGCCAGTTTTTTCAACTGGGTGAAGCTGAACTGATTGGCCCACTGGGTGGAGTCGATCAGCCGGGCCTTTTCAGTATAGGTTAAATTCTCTTTGACCCTGGCCAACAGACCGCCCCTGCCGCTTTTCTTTTTTCCATTCACCGTCAATTCTTCTCCTCATTATTTGCTGTATCGGCCTTCAAAAGCCAAGCTTTACCATTTTTGCTGATACTGCCGGGAAATACGGGATACAGGTTGCCTGACAGCAAGTGTCGGTGTCCAATGCCTGACCCCGGGGCCGTGGCAGGTGCCGGCCGGCCTTCCGGTTTTGCGGGTTGCAACCAGCCAGGGGATGAAGTAACAAGAATCAATCGGCGTAAAACATTTTTTAATCGTCACTGATTCAATGAATTTCCGGATAAAGGAGGGATTATGATTGAAAGTTGCGGTTTTGGTTCAATTGTAATCGGTGGCCGGAAGTTTAGAAGCGACCTGATCATTTATCCTGACGGCCGGATTGAGGACAACTGGCGCAGGTTGTCCGGCCACCGGCTGATTGCCGATGACATCCGGGCCCTGGTTGAAGCCCGGCCTGAAGTAATTGTGGCCGGCACAGGTGTTTACGGTAGGATGAAACCTGATTCGCACCTGTTGGAAATGTTGGAAAAGCTTGGTATTGGATTTTATGCCATGGCAAACAAAAAGGCCATGGCCCATTTCAACGCCGAGCTTGAAGCCGGCCGCAAGGTCGGTGGCTGTTTTCACCTTACCTGCTGAAGTTTGTTGGCTGCCTGGAGTGGAAAATATTTTCATGGTTTGGCTGAAAGGTCGGCCCTGGGCCTGGAGCTGCAATGGCCGGTGGTTACTCGGGCTGCCCGGGTCGATACCGGTTTCTGAGAACAAAATTTTCTTTTCGGCGACTTTTTACCGAGAATTACGTACAAGGAGGCATTCTGATGATTGAAAGGATTTTCACCGACAAGGCCCCGGCGGCAATCGGTCCGTATTCCCAGGCCATATCCGATGGCAGTACCATCTGGGTATCCGGCCAGCTTGGTATGGACCCCCAAAGCGGTGAGCTTGTTGACGGCATGGAAGCCCAGGCCCGCCAAGCCCTTGCCAACCTGGCGGCAGTACTTGAGGCAGGTGGTTTTTCCCTGTCCGACGTGGTAGCGGTGGATGTGTATCTGGCTGACATGGATGATTTTGGGGCTTTCAACCAGATTTACCAGGCTGTATTTGACAATCACCGACCCGCCCGTGCGGTGGTGGCCGTTGCCGGGCTGCCCAAGGGAGCCAAGGTGGAGATCAAGTGTATTGCCTGCAAAGGATGATTATCTGGCAAATATAAATCAAGATGGGGAATCCCTGGTTATGGAGCCTTTTTTTGCGAACTGCGAAACTTTGGCGGCTTAAAAGGGTGGAAAAGGACAAGATTTGGATGCTAATTGTG
>JALVQM010000219.1 GCA_027025615.1 Desulfobacteraceae bacterium
ACACTTTGTTAAAGTGATGCCAATTGATTATAAACGAGTACTTGCAGAACGAGCTCAGCATGATGAAGAACAAGAAGCTCCTTTACATGGAGTCATGACAGATGGGTAAACCAACAGGATTCAAAGAATACCCTCGTGAAACAGTCCCCTACCGTGATCCCATGTTGCGAATCGGGGATTTTTATGAGATCTACACCGACCCATTGGAACAACATTTGCGAATTCAAGGAGCACGCTGCATGGATTGCGGTGTCCCTTTTTGTCAATCGGATACGGGCTGTCCAGTTGATAACCTGATTCCGGAATGGAATGATCTGGTCTATAACGGTCGCTGGAAAGATGCATTAAAACGCCTGCATAAAACCAATAATTTTCCTGAATTTACAGGTCGCGTATGCCCTGCCCCTTGTGAAGGATCATGCGTCCTGGGATTAACAGAGCCACAAGTTACAATAAAGAATATTGAAAACGCCATCATTGACCGTGGCTTTGAAGAAGGCTGGGTCCAACCCTCAAAACCCGCCGTAGAAACCGGAAAATCCGTTGCGATCATCGGCTCTGGCCCAGCGGGTATTGCAGCAGCACAACAATTACGCCGCGCCGGACATAAAGTAACCGTTTATGAACGGGCTGATCGCATTGGTGGTTTGTTAATGTACGGCATTCCCAATATGAAGCTTGACAAAGAAATTGTTGAACGCCGTATCAATCAATTACGCGAGGAAGGTGTCGAGTTTTTCACCAATACCCATATAGGCACCAAAGAAGATTTTCCAGAAGGCCATATTAACCGCATAATGGCCGATGCAAATCACCAGATAAACTTCATCAGCCCCAAAGACTTAATGCAACAACATGATGCCATCCTATGGGCAACGGGCGCCACTAAACCACGTGATTTGCCTATCCCTGGCAGGCATTTAAAAGGCATCTATTTTGCGATGGATTTTTTGACTCGCAACACCAAAAGCCTGCTTGACAGCAAACTGAAAGATGGACAATTCATTAATGCCAAAGATAAAAACGTCATTGTCATTGGTGGCGGGGATACCGGCAACGATTGTATTGGCACAGCTTTAAGACATGGTTGTCGAAGTGTTGTCAATTTTGAATTACTGCCAAAACCGCCAAAACAAAGAGCCCCTGACAATCCTTGGCCGGAATGGCCAAAAATTTTTCGGGTTGACTATGGCCATGAAGAAACCATAGCGCGAGATGGCCATGACCCTAGAGAATTCTGTATTTTAACCAAGGAATTTATTGATGACGGTAACGGTAATCTTGCTGGAGTCCGAACCGTCAATATTGAATGGATAAAAGATGAAAATGGCCAATTTAAAATGCAGGAAATAGCAGGCTCCGAAAAAGAATGGAAAGCCGATTTAATTACCTTGGCTTTAGGCTTTCTCGGCCCGGAACAAACAGCCACTGATATGCTAGGCCTTGAATATGATCCGCGCAGCAATATTAAAGCTGAATATGGAAAATATGCAACAAATATCGAAGGTGTTTTCGCGGCGGGCGACTGCCGCCGGGGTCAATCACTAGTCGTCTGGGCCATCAACGAAGGCCGTGGCGCCGCAGATGCAATTGATCAATATTTAACGAATTAACTCTATTCCCACCCTTTTCTTTCAGTAACTCCAAATTGCCAAGGATAAAATATATTTTATCC
>JALVQM010000220.1:0-761 GCA_027025615.1 Desulfobacteraceae bacterium
CCTGAATAAATTGCGTAAACCGTTGATACCCGCTTACACGGATTACTACCCCTGGGAGAGCCTCTCGGAAGCGCAAAAAGACTCGCTCGACCTGGAGATGGCCGTGTATGCCGCCATCATCGACCGCATGGACCAAAACATCGGCCGGGTATTGCAAAAGCTTGAAGAAAAAGGCATTTTGAACAATACGCTCATCATGTTTCTGGTCGATAACGGCGCCTGCCCATTTTACGCCAACAAGATAAAGGATGTACAACCCGGCCCTGCCAACTCGTACTGGAGCCTGCGCGCCACCTGGGCCAACCTGGGCAACACCCCCTTCAGGCAGTACAAGCAGAGCGGATACGAAGGCGGCAGCCACACGCCTTTTATTGCTTACTGGCCGGAGGTGATCGCGCCGGGCACCATCACCGGCCAGCCCGGCCATGTGGTGGACATCGCCCCTACCTTTCTTGACGTGCTGGGCATTGCCTATCCCGATTCGGTCAACGGCTACCCTACCATTCCCCTGCACGGCAGATCGTTGCTGCCCGTTTTCAAAGGAGAAAAACGGGAAGAGCCCGATTATTTCATCTCGGGACTGGAAAAACACCGTATGTTTCGCAGCGGCGATTACAAGATCGTCAGGATGAACGGCGGGCCATGGGAATTGTACCATATCCGGCATGATGTCACCGAGCTCGACAGCCTTGCCGCAGAGCATGGAGACAAACTGAAAGAAATGGCAGAAAAGTATGAACAGGTGATGCGTGGTATGGAAT
>JALVQM010000220.1:771-1674 GCA_027025615.1 Desulfobacteraceae bacterium
TTATTCAGATCGAACAACATCGCCTTCAATATGAAAAAACTGATATCCGGAATTGTCATTTTGGGGCTTTTGATTTCCTGCAGTCAGCAAACAGAAAGGAAGAATCCGCTATCTGAAAAAACCAACCCCATTGAAGACCCGCATTTGTTCACCGGAAAACACAAAGCAAAAGTTATGGTGCTGGGTGTATTTCATTTTGGCAATCCGGGATTAGACAGTTATAAGCCCAGATTTCCATTCAACATATTGGAGCAGGGCAGGCAAACCGAGCTAAATGAACTCCTGGAGAAAATAGCGGCATGGCGACCGACAAAAATATTACTGGAATGCAACAGGATTAATTCTGACAGCACAATAAACGAAAGGTACAGAGCCTTTCTGGACAACACTTTTGACATCAGCGACAAAACCAATGAAATCTATCAGATCGGCTTTAAGCTGGCCAAAAGGCTCAATCATACCAGGGTCTATTGCTCCGATGCAAAAGCCGGCTGGTTTGGCGTGGAACTGGACTGGGACAATTACGATGAAATTTCATACATGAAATCAAAAGGCCAGTACCGGAAAGCCTCGCGCTACGATTATGAATCATTTTATGAATTGGGTGATTCGTTAAAAACAGTTCAAACCCTAACCGAACATCTGATTTGGTTGAACAATCCGGATAACAGGCTGAAGGACCATCAGGCTTACCTGACAAGTATCATCGAAGGCGCCGGAGATAATTATTTGGGAGCCGACAATGTTGCCAGATGGTACAGAAGGAATTTAAGGATATTTGCAAATGCCTATGATATCGTTGATTTTGATAAAAAAGACAGGCTGCTGCTCATTTACGGTGCCGGTCATGTCTGGCAGTTGAGACAGTTTTTTAAGGATTCACCCGATTTTGAATATGTAGAA
>JALVQM010000221.1 GCA_027025615.1 Desulfobacteraceae bacterium
CCTCCTCTTGTATTGCCTTTAAGCCGCCTTTATCGCCTGAAGGGCATTCCCATAAGCCTGAGCAGCTCGCGTCCTTCTTCATCTGTTTTGGCGCTAGTAACAATACTAATATTCATGCCTTTGATTTTATCTATTTTATCATAGTCGATCTCAGGAAATATAATATGTTCCTTTATTCCCAGAGAATAATTTCCTGCTCCATCAAAAGCCTTGGGTGAAACGCCACGAAAGTCACGAACACGCGGCAGGGCAATATTCACCAGCTTTTGATAAAAATCATACATACGTCTACGTCTCAATGTAACCATACATCCTATAGGCATCCCCGCCCTTAGCTTGAATGCGGCTATGGACTTTTTAGCCCGGGTTACAACCGGCTTCTGGCCGGCAATAGCCATCAATTCTTCCGCAGCCCCATCAAGAACCTTTATATTCTGAATCGCCTCGCCTAATCCCATGTTGAGGACTATTTTCTTCAGGCGAGGGATCTGCATATTGTTCTTGTACCCGAATTTTTCCTTGAGCTTCGGGGCGACCTGCTCTTCGTAAAAAGTATTAAGATTTGACATTCCAATCCTCCGGAGTCCACGTATATTAACGCGCTCCCTAGGCGTCGATAATTTCATTACATTTGCGGCAAATTCTCACCTTTTTCCCATCATCAAGGATTTTCTTCTTGACCCTGATGGGAGCAACGCATTTATCACACATCAGCATTACATTAGACCAATGAATCGGAGCTTCGCTCTCAATGATTCCACCTTGCCGGTTTTGCATATCTGGACGGGTATGACGTTTTACTATATTAATATTTTCGACCAGTACCCTCTGCTTCTTTCTATCCACTTTTATGATCTTGCCGACCTTGCCTTTATCTTTCCCGGCTATTACTTTGACTTTGTCGTCCTTTTTAAGATGGCATTTATATCGCATCATGGGACTTTGCTCCAAAATTTCAGATTATAATACCTCGGGTGCCAGCGATACGATCTTCATAAAACGCTTGGCACGCAGCTCACGGGCAACCGGCCCGAAAATGCGCGTCCCCAATGGTTCGCGCTGGTTATTGATCAACACCGCACTGTTATCATCAAAACGAATATATGATCCGTCAGGTCTGCGAATCTCTTTTTTGGTTCTCACAACTACAGCCTTATGCACATCGCCTTTTTTAACCTTGGCGTTGGGGATGGCATCTTTCACCGAGACTACGATAACATCTCCGATGCTGGCGTACCTACGCCTGGATCCTCCCAGGACTTTAATGCAGTATAGAACACGAGCACCTGAATTGTCGGCTACGGTTAATCTGGTTTCTGCCTGAATCATTTTTCAAAAATCCTTTTAGTGCTAGAGGGCTTTTTCTACGATCTCGCTTACCCGCCATCGCTTGGTTTTACTCAAAGGTCGTGACTCAGTTATCAACACTTTATCACCTATGTTACATGCATTGTCTTTGTCATGAGCGATGAATTTGTTGCGGCGCCGGATATACTTTTTGTATAGAGGATGTTTAACCAGGCGCTCAACCTGAACCACAACGGTCTTATCCATCTTGTTACTTACTATAGTACCGATAACCTGTCTTTTGATGCCACTTTTTTTCATAGCCGCCATTACTCACTAATCGGTGTTTTGTTTAGCTCAACTTCCTTGAGGACAGTTTTGAGCCTGGCTATATCCCTTCGGGTTTGCTTTATCCTGCTGGTATTCTCCAGTTGCCCGACACCATGCTGAAAGCGCAAATTGAACAACTCCTGCTGCAATTCGACTACTTTCTGCTTTATGTCTTCAGGGGTTAATTCTCTTATTTCACTTGCCTTCATCAGTTGTCGCTCCTCTCAACAAATTTAGTTTTTACCGGCAACTTGTGAGAAGCAAGACGGAGCGCTTCTTTGGCCATTTCTTTTGAAACGCCGGACATCTCGTATAAAATTCGTCCTGGCTTGATTACCGCCACCCAGCCCTCCGGTGAGCCCTTGCCTTTACCCATGCGCACCTCGGCCGGTTTCTTGGTAATCGGCTTATCCGGGAAAATACGTATCCATATCTTCCCGCCTCTTTTAACATGACGTGTCATCGCAATTCGTGCAGCTTCTATTTGTTTAGCGGTAATCCAGCCGCAATCGGTTGCTTGTAGTCCAAATTCACCGAAATTCAAATTGCATCCCCGGCGGGCCACGCCCCTCATTTTGCCTTTTTGGCGTTTACGATATTTTACTTTTTTCGGGCTCAGCATGGCATTAAATCTCCTGCTTCCATACTTTAATTCTGCATGGCTTCCGGCGCGCTATTCCGTTTCCACTCAACTCTTTTAAACTGCTGTATTCTCCCGCCGGGGGCCTTTTTATCATTATCTTCCTATTTCGCTTTTTTCCTTTTTCAAAATCTCGCCTTTGAAAATAAAAACCTTAACCCCGATCACACCGTATGTTGTCTTTGCTTCGGTAAAACCGTAATCAATGTCGGCCCGCAAGGTATGCAAGGGTACTCTTCCCTCACGATACCATTCTGTTCGGGCCATCTCTGCACCACCTAGTCTGCCCGAGCAAATAATTTTTATACCCTGGGCACCGAACCTCAAGGCCGATGACACCCCACGTTTCATTGCCCTTCGAAAGGCAACCCGACGTTCAATCTGGAGAGCCACATTTTCAGCTACCAGCTGTGCGTCAATTTCCGGCTTACGTACTTCCTGTATGTCGATCAGAACTTCATGACTTACCATCTTCTCAAGTTCTGTTCTTAATTTTTCAATCTCGACACCCTTTTTGCCAATTACAATACCAGGCCGGGCGGTAAAGATTCTCAGCCGTATTCTTTTGGCTGATCTTTCTATTTCAATCCTTGAAATTCCGGCGTGAAAAAGTTTCTTCTTGATAAATTGGCGGATCTTGTAATCTTCAAAAATATAGTCCGCATATTTTTTATCAGAATACCACCGGGACTCCCAAGTTTTGACAATCCCTAATCTCAAACCAATCGGGTTGACTTTCTGGCCCAAACTGTTTCCTCCTTTTTAGACCGATTCTTCTGCCAGAACGACGGTAATGTGACTGGTCCTTTTCAAAATCCTGGTCCCACGGCCTCTGGCTCGGGCCCGGTAACGCTTGAGCATTGGACCACGATCTACAATAAGATTCTTGACTACCAGCAGATCAACATCCAGATTCATGTTATGATCGGCATTGGCTGCAGCTGACCGTATTGTCTTCTCAATTATGCCGGCGGCCTTCTGGGGCATAAAGTTCAGAATCTGTATGGCTTTTTCCACCGGTTTACCTTTGACGGCTTCAGTCAACATCCGTATTTTCTGCGGCGAAATTCGCACGTACTTTGTTACGGCTTTAACCTCCATTGGTTCTCGCTCCCCTTACCTTGCGGTTACTTTCTTTTAGATTTCTTATCAGCGGCGTGACCATAATATGTGCGCGTCGGTGAAAACTCGCCAAGTTTATGGCCGACCATGTTTTCGGTAACGAAAACCGGAATAAACTTTCTGCCATTATGTACTGCCAAAGTAAGACCAACCATCTCAGGAATTATGGTCGACCTGCGTGACCAGGTTTTTATTACCCGGGTGCTGCGTGTTTCCTGTGCCGCCAGAACCTTTTTCATCAGCTTCACATCGATATAAGGTCCCTTTTTCAACGAACGTGGCATACCGCCTCCTGCAATAACCTTTTCACTACTATTGTGGATCCGGGTTTATATTTTATCCCGTGTTTGACAATTTCCTGTTATTTCTTGTATCGCCGTTTGACTATATATTTGTCAGTCAGCTTATTTTTACGGGTTCTATAACCTTTGGTAGGCCATCCCCATGGCGAACACGGGTGACGGCCGCCGGAAGAACGGCCCTCACCGCCCCCCATGGGATGGTCGACCGGATTCATTGCTACACCACGGACCTTGGGTCTGCGGCCGAGCCATCTTGTGCGACCGGCCTTGCCCATTGAAAGGTTCTCGTGATTTACATTTCCCAGCTGGCCGACAGTAGCCTTACAACGTAGCAGCACCATCCTCACTTCCCCTGAGGGAAGCTTTATCAGGGCATACCTGTCTTCCTTGGCCATAAGCTGAGCATATGTGCCGGCACTGCGAACTATCTGTCCACCCTTTCCAAGCTTTAACTCTATATTATGGATGTGGGTGCCCAAGGGAATATTTGACAGCGGTAAAGCATTGCCTGGCTTAATATCAGCATCCGGACCGGACATTACGCTATCGCCGACTTTCAGATTAACAGGGGCAAGAATGTAACGCTTTTCTCCATCAGCGTAGTGCAGCAATGCAATTCTGGCGCTCCGATTGGGATCATATTCAATTGAGGCTACCTTGGCCGGAATACCGTCTTTATCGCGCTTGAAATCAATTATGCGATAGTATCGCTTATGGCCTCCACCTCTCCGCCGGGAGGTAATTCTCCCCCTGTTGTTTCTTCCGCCGCTTTTTTTCAAAATCTTTATTAAGCTTTTCTCCGGCTCCGTATTGGTAATTTCCTCAAAACCGGAGTATGTCTGGAACCGACGGCCGGGTGAAGTCGGATTAACTCTTTTTACTGCCATGATTAAACTCCCAATCTATATCCGCTAACAGGCTGCAATCAAACTCGGCCTATATCATTTTCAATCTGCTAGGCACCTTCAAAAAAATCAATCTTTTCCCCTGGTACCAAAGTTACAATCGCTTTTTTCCAGTTTTTCCTCTGGCCTAGAATTCTTCCACGACGCTTGATTTTGCCTTTCATGTTCATCGTCCGTGTGGAAAGGACTTTGACGCCAAAGATTTGCTCTATCGCGCGTTGGATCTCAATCCTGTTGGCCCTTGGATCAACCTCAAAACTGACTTGGTTGTATTGTTCTTTCTGGATGGTCGTTTTTTCCGTCAACAGAGGCCTTTTAATAATATCGTATTGAATCATTGTAACAGCCTCCCTTCAAGTCCCTTGACGACAGGTTCAACCAAAACGAGTTTTTTGTACTTCAGGACATCGTAAACATTTAGTCCTTCCTGCCGCATAACTTTTACTCCACGAACATTTCTTGAAGACAACTCTAATTTCTCATTTTTTTCTTCTGTGACAATTAGAGCGTTTTCAACGCCAATCTTTGCAATTGCTTCAACAAAATCCCTGGTTTTTACTTTTTCCAGCTCAAATTTGTCCAAAACAACCAGTTCTTTGCCGGCCAATTTACTGCTCAAGGCCATTTTAAGCGCCAATCTTCTCACCTTTTTGGGCACCTTCTTTTCAAACGAACGTGGAGATGGCCCGAAAACGACTCCCCCACCTCTAAGCAAGGGAGACTTGATATCACCCTTGCGGGCTCTTCCTGTACCTTTTTGGCGATAGAGCTTACGCGTGCTGCCGCGTACATCCGATCTTCTCTTCACCGACGCAGTGCCTGTCCTTTTTGAGGCCATCTGGGCTGTCACCACTTGATGCATTACTTCCGGTTTTACGTCGATATCAAAAATCGCATCAGGCAACTCTGTTTCAGATACCTTATCTCCGTTTATATTTATAACGTCTACTGTTGCCATTTCTTCCTCATCCAGGCCATTGGCTTTATGCGGCATTAACAAACCAAACTTACCCTTTATTACCTGCTATTTAAGCTGCCGGCTAAACAAGCCTATTTGGCAAATTTTATCTTTTTAATTGTAATCAGACCGGAACGGTATCCTGGCACCGCTCCCTTAAGCATGATCAGATTTTCCTCCGGCCTGATATCTATAACTTCCAAATTACGTACTGTCTTCCGTGCTGCACCGTATCTTCCCGGCAGCTTCTTACCCTTTATAACTTTAGCCGGGTAAGCACTACACCCGATAGATCCCGGAATCCTATGCGATTTACTTCCATGAGTTTTACGGCCACCGCTAAAACCATGTCTTTTCATTACACCAGAAAAGCCTCTACCTTTAGTTGTGCCCACCACATCAACTTTTTCTCCGACCTTGAAAATTTCAGGCCCCAATATCTGCCCCAACGAAAAAGCTCCGGGATCTTCGACAGCAACCTCTCTCAGATAGGCAAAGCCCACACTACCGCTCTTTTTAAAATGCCCCTGCAACGGCTTATTGACCCTTGCCTTCTTCTTTTCTTCAAACCCGATCTGCAAGGCATTATAGCCATCTTTATCCTGGGTCTTGATCTGGGTAATCACACACGGTCCGGCTTGAATCACTGTGACTGGAATATACCTGCCGTCAGGCGTGAAAATGCCAGTCATTCCAAGTTTTTTACCGATCAGTCCTTTACTCATAGCTCAACAATCCCTGTGCTACAATTTTATCTCTACATCCACGCCCGGAGAAAGATCCAGCTTCATCAAGGCGTCCACAGTCTGCTGGGTCGGCTCAAGAATATCCAACAACCTCTTGTGAGTGCGCATTTCAAATTGCTCACGTGATTTTTTGTCTATATGGGGTGAGCGCAACACACAAAACTTGTTTATTCTTGTCGGCAATGGGATCGGACCTACTACTTTTGCTCCAGTCTTCCTGGCGGTATCCAGAATATCAGCAGCACTTTGATCCAGCAATTTATGATCATAAGCTTTAAGCCGTATTCGTATCTTGGCATTCATTATCATGGCTTTGTCTCTCTTATTCGATGATTTCGCTCACCACACCGGCACCGACCGTACGGCCGCCTTCGCGAATCGCAAAGCGCAGCTCCTTTTCCATGGCGATCGGCGTGATCAACTCTGCCTCTATGGCTACGTTGTCCCCGGGCATTACCATCTCTACACCCTCGGGCAATGTCAAAACACCTGTCACATCAGTGGTCCTAAAATAAAACTGCGGACGATATCCACTGAAAAACGGCGTGTGACGTCCACCCTCTTCCTTGCTCAGTATGTAACACTCAGCCTTGAACTTGGTGTGCGGCGTTATCGTGCCCGGCTCCGCTACTACCTGACCACGCTCTACCTCGTCACGCTTGGTCCCTCGCAACAATACCCCTATGTTGTCACCTGCCTGACCCTCGTCCAATAGCTTGCGAAACATCTCTACTCCAGTGCACACCGTCTTGAGCGTCGGCCGTATCCCTACTATCTCTACGTTGTCACCTACACGGATGATACCTCGCTCCACACGACCCGTTACCACCGTCCCCCGACCGGATATGCTGAAAACATCCTCAATCGGCATCAAAAACGGCTTGTCTATGTCTCGCTGAGGCTCCGGAATATACTCGTCAATCGCGTCCATCAACTCAAATATGCACTTGGCTTCCTCACTGTTGGGATCGTCACTCTCAAGCGCCTTCAACGCACTGCCTCGAATAATCGGCGTGTCGTCACCAGGAAACTCATACTTGTCCAACAGCTCACGCAACTCCAGCTCTACCAGCTCTATCAGCTCCTCGTCGTCTACCATGTCGCACTTGTTCAAAAATACAACTATCCGCGGCACTCCCACCTGACGCGCCAACAATATGTGCTCACGTGTCTGCGGCATCGGACCATCATCGGCTCCTACAACCAATATGGCTCCGTCCATCTGCGCCGCTCCCGTAATCATGTTCTTGATATAGTCCGCATGCCCAGGACAGTCCACATGCGCATAATGTCGCTTGGCCGTCTCATACTCAACATGTGCCGTGGCTATCGTTATACCACGCTCCTTCTCCTCCGGAGCCTTGTCTATCTGATCAAACGGAATAAAATCCGCCATCCCCTTCAAACCCATATGCTTCGTGATCGCCGCCGTCAATGTCGTCTTGCCATGATCTATGTGTCCAATCGTCCCTACATTCACATGCGGCTTCTTACGCTCAAACTTTTCCTTCGCCATCGCTTGTCCTCCCTAGTGTGAGAATATATTCTTTATTTTCTAAGGCGGCTGCCGCATGGGCGGCGATCATGCCGCTTGCTTACGGCTTTTCATAGGCCGCAAAATGACAAATGGAGCCCACGACCGGAATTGAACCGGTGGACCTCTTCCTTACCAAGGAAGCGCTCTACCGACTGAGCTACGTGGGCTAGAATTACAGCAGGATTTTCTATTCTGATTGTACGGCTGCCAGCGGGTCCAATAAAAAGAAACTGGAGCGGGAGACGAGGCTCGAACTCGCGACATTCAGCTTGGAAGGCTGAAGCTCTACCAACTGAGCTACTCCCGCGTCTCTACCATTTTTCACAGCACACAGCGTAATATAGATATTCAGCAATTCTATAAAGCTTTCCGCTGGATGTCAACAATTGCAAATCCTTGCGGTGTGTACCAGTGCCGGAAGCCATGTAGTCAGAATCGATTCCGTATAACGGCAATCTCCTACATTTAGCGTTTAATAAATGGTGGTGGGGGGAGGATTCGAACCTCCGAAGGCTTCGCCGACAGATTTACAGTCTGTTCCCTTTGACCGCTCGGGAACCCCACCCAAGGCAATTTCTGGAGCCAGCGGAGGGACTCGAACCCCCGACCCACTGATTACAAATCAGTAGCTCTACCAGCTGAGCTACGCTGGCCACAGCTCCCAAAATTGTCTATATTTTTCAAAGAGCGCCCAACGGCTTTGCCCTTACCACTAAAATTGTTCTACTTAAATGTTTCCAAAAAAAAATTCAAGCAAAAAAACAAAATCTGTCAAAAAAATTTAAGCTGGTTGTTCATCCACTATGGCCCTATGTCAGAGGAGCTGCAAAGAGCGCCCCTTTACCACAATAACTTGCAGGGGGCAACTATAATTGATAACTTTTCGAATGATCTATCTATTTCGAGTGGTTATGCTGGATGGCTGCCCTGGATCCATATACTTGCCGGCATCTTCGAAGCAAAGTGGCCAATTGGATATGCCTGCAAAAGCCGGATTAAATGAACCAGCATAAAAAATTTTTCTTTCAGAAAACAAGGATAATGACATCTAAAAATCCCAAAACCTATATTGCGTCTGGCACCGGATGACAAGGCGTATTGCCTGACAACACACCGCAGTCGTCCGGTACTTGCGGCTCCGCGATTACTTGCTCTTTGCCATGAGACATCTATCTCCCAAGGCCGGACTTGTTATACAACCATAATATATAATAAAGTTTTTAAATTTTATGACCGATGTATAAGCAAGATAATGCGGAAATACTTGACACAAGCGACAACTGTCGTGTAATCGTGCGGCGATGCTGCTCACACCGACATTGGAGAACTATTCTATCTCATGATTTTCACCTATCTCAAGCACCGTTTTTATGGCCGACTCAACTCGCTAATTGTACTCAGCACCTTGCTATTGGTTTGCGCGGTATTTGCAATTCTTTCCGGATGCCAACGTAACCTTGCGAAAAATAACAATAATATTGCTAAACCAGAAACCATCTATTCATTAGAAGCTCCACCTCCACCGCCTGCTATCGAGCAATTGCCGGCATCGTCAACATCCGGCCAATCGGAAAACTTTAACGATAATCAAGGAGTACAGCCTGAGCGAACCACTGGTAGTGACACTGACTCCAAACCTTCTTCTATTGAAACCTCTCTTCAGCTTGCCGAACATGTTGAAGCTGATCAGGCCAAAGAGTCCGGCCGAACCAACGGTAACGAAGAAAACAGTTCAGCTCTTGCTCAGGCTAAACTTGATGAAGCCCTGGACTTTTGCCAGGCAGCCCAGGATTTCTGGCAAAAGGGCGAACTTGATAACGCCTTAGAAGCACTTGATAAAGCATACTCTCTGATACTGTCCATTGAGCCTTCCTATGAAGCGTCTTTTGTTCAACAAAAAGAAGACCTTCGTTTTCTGATCGCCAAGAGGATTCTTGAAATTTACGCTTCCCGGAACATAGTGGTCAACGGCAACCATAATGAAATACCATTGGAAATCAACCGCTTTATCGAGGCCGAAATCAAACGTTTTACAAAAGGCCATGAAACTAGATTTTTTCGTGAAGCATATCAAAGATCAGGCAAGTACAGGCCTTTGATTGTCAAGGCTCTTAAGGAGGCAGGCCTACCGGAGGAACTTTCATGGGTCCCGCTTATTGAAAGCGGCTTTAAAGTCAAAGCCCTTTCCCGGGCACGCGCCCTTGGAATGTGGCAGTTTATTCCATCAACCGGTTACAAATTCGGCCTAAAACGGAATCAATATATTGATGAAAGAATGGATTTCATTAAATCAACAAAGGCCGCCATTGCCTATTTGAAAGAGCTGCACAATATTTTCGGTGATTGGGCCACAGTGCTTGCCGCATACAACTGCGGCGAAGGCCGAGTTTTAAAAGTTATTCGTACTCAGAATATCAATTATCTCGATGACTTCTGGGACTTGTACCAAAGACTGCCATTCGAAACAGCACGGTATGTTCCCCGGTTTTTTGCAACCCTGCATATAGTGGGCAATCCGGCCAAATATGGCCTGGCCGGCATAAAAACAGCACCTGCATTGAAGTTTGAAACTCTTGAAATAAATCGCCGCATTCACCTTCGGGATCTGGCTAAAATGACAAATATTCCCCTTAATGCCTTAAGGGAGCTCAATCCTGAACTGCGTTTCCAGGTTCTTCCCCCTGAAAAATATCAATTGCGCCTGCCACCCGGAAAATCCGAAATCGTTTTGGCACAGCTTGATAAAATTCCATTGTCCAGTCCTCCGAGAAGGGCATTTGTTTGGCACAGGGTCCGCTATGGTGAAACATTATCCACAATTGCAAAACGTTATCACACATCAGTAAGCAGAATAAAGCGGGCCAATAATTTAAGGAGTTCACACTACATCCGTGCTGGGAAAAGATTGAAAATCCCACAAAGAGGATATGTTGTAAAACGAAAAACCTACTCTTCGGCTGGAATTAAATACAACTCAGCAACCCATCGGGTTCGAAGTGGGGATTCCCTATGGATAATTGCGAAACGATATGGTACAACCGTTGGCAAAATCAAGCAGGTCAACGGACTGAGGAGTAATCGTCTCCATATTGGGCAAATACTAAAAATTCCCGGCAGACAGCCGGAGCCAGAACCTGATAAAAGCAGGCTTGAAACCTATTACGTGCAAAGGGGAGACAGCCCGTTTACAATATCCCAGAAACATAACATGCCGCTTGAGCGGTTCCTGCGGATCAACCGGCTGACACCCCGCAGCACCATCTACCCTGGACAAAAACTTTGGGTCGAATAATATTATAGTTTTTGAAAATTCAGGTTAATTTTAAAAAAATTTGCCCCCGTAGCTCAGGGGATAGAGCATCGGATTCCTAATCCGTGTGCCGCAGGTTCGAATCCTGCCGGGGGCACTTCACTGTAGATCACCTTGCCAATATCAAACCGGCTATCGACAGATAACTAACAATTTTGTTTTTCGCGGTTTAAACAACTTTTCATCCATAACACTACCTAGAACTGTCTGGTATACTTAAAAACCAACAACAATCTATTGGCAGGTTGCTGACAAGACAACTTGTCATACTCAATTAAAATGTTGTCGGACTTTTCAATTGCAAACCGACTATTTTGCCTGTAATTGACTGTTTGCTATTGCCTTTTTGTAATTTTTTGTTATTAATTTAAGAAAATGCCGCACACACACCCACGATTGGCCCATGTCTGAATACTTATACGATGCCAGGCAAAGGAGAAGGACGTATGAAGGAGCTGATCACTTACATTGCGCGATCGTTGGTCGACAATCCTGACGAAGTAAGCGTTTCTGAGGTCGAAGGAAATCAAACAACTGTATTGGAACTCAAGGTGGCAAAGGAAGATCTTGGCAAAGTAATCGGCAAACAAGGACGGACTGCACAAGCCATGCGCACGATTTTAAGTGCGGTATCATCAAAGGTAAAAAAAAGAACTGTTTTAGAAATCATTGAATAAACCATAGCTCAATTATACTGATCCAATCATTGGGCGGCCTTCAATTAATTTACGCAAGCAGGGGACAGGTACGCGCAAACAGAGCAAAAAAACAGTATGACATGGATTTTGTCGTTTTAACAGGTCCAAAAGGCCCATATTTTGTGAATAGAAACATTGAAGCGCCTTTTCTCAGCCGCCTTTAAAAGTAATTAAAGCGGATGATAATAACCTGTTCCGACCGTTTATCTTACTTTTTCGTCCAATTTTTGTGAAAGGATCTCATCTATAAACACAAGATCCAGCAAACCCATTTCATCGGTGGAATATTCTTTCAGCAACCGTTCTAGAAGGTCTGTTTCGGTTTTTGGTAAGTCCTTTCTGCCGGCAGAAACATTTTTTCTTTTCATTTCCATTCCTTGCATTTAGAATTTTCCGATCATTACCCAGATTTTCTCTACGATATGATTTACAGCAAGGTATGTGCCAGCAATTCACAATTTACTTATTATTGCAATTACCGGATGTTATCCTGCATGGAGCAAAATATGTGTCATTATTTTGACTATTGAAATTCTCAAGAACTATAGAATCGATCAGTTTTCCGGTCTGCGGCACATAAGTTTGATCCAGCTCAATTAAGCTGTAGCAAATTGTAAAAAAATACAGGCAGGACGAGGCTCAATTTTACGGAAAGCCCAGCTTAAGTGGAATGAATGGCTATTTTAAACAGGGTGTTAGTGCCGTACGGCCAAACGCAATAGTTTCTTAACAGCCAAGTCAGGGGACAGAAGCTTTGTCCATCTTAAATACCCTGACCTGCAGCACAGCCATCAAGGTTGATAAGATTTATAGAGGAAATATCCGCCCGCCAGTTTTTTGTATTCCCTCATAACCGCCAGAAAGTCGCTTCCTGAAAGCCACCATAAAAAATCTATTGTTTTTACACGATCTTCTGGAACAAAAAAAAGTCGGTATTCACTATTGTTGGGGAAAACCCTATTGAAGGCCATTTTAGCCCTCAGCAAATGGTAGCTGGAACTAACAACAGCCAGATTCTTAACATCAAGATTGGATATTAATTGATATGTCTTGACCGCCTCGGCATATGTACCGCCACAGCAATCCAAATACTCTTGAACAGTACTGTCAACCCCCCCGATGATGACTTCTGATGGTTTGATAGGTTCATTAATTCCATACCGTTCAACAAACCAATCCCATCCCAGTGATTTATGCCGCAAAGGAAGAATCAGATATTTGGCACGGTATGATTTTAATAGTTTTACCCCACCAGAGACGCGTTCGGCATCTCGTTTCCTGGAGCCTGCCAGGACAACAACTGCGTCTAAACTTTCTATTGTTTCGCTGTCGTCAACTGTCAGTGGTATACGGGCCGAGCATAAGAGTATGATCAAGAATGCCAGGGCTATAAACAGAAGGTTAACCCGATTGCCTTTCAACTCCCTGGCCCTTCTCATCAAACACTATTTCCCCGCATGAGTTGTTATGACTGCATATATATTTTTTGGGCAAGCCGTAAAGCTTCCAGATCATCAACGCCCATGGTTTCGAGTTCGTTTTCCGCCACCAAGCAACCCACAGACAGACCGTCAGCTGTCATATATTCGACAAGATCGGTCAAGAAAAACTCTTCGATCTCATGCATTCGACCGTTTATTTCCTTGCGAACTTTCTGTGGACGGGCTGCCATCACCGGCAAATAACGCAAAAGAATATCTCTGGTCATCGCGTATATGCCTGAATTGCAAATATTCAGCCTTTCCTGCTTTTTCTGGGGATAATTTTTCCAGTCTTTCCATTCAGTAATCTTAATTACCCGTCCTGATTCCGTCTCCAAAACACCGTATTGCTTCTTATCACCGGGACAGAATCCGAGGACCACCATATCATACCGCCCCAATAGCCGAACCATTTCAAGATAAGTTCCCTTTTTGACAAAGGGCACATCTCCCATGGTAATAATTATATTGTCACATCTTTGGGCGGCTATGAAATCTGCCGCCGCCAGAATGGCCCCACCGGTCCCATTCAACCGGGGCTGGTAACAATAGGTCAGTTCCAGATGTGATGTGACCTCAATAACGTCTGCTTTGCGATGATGTACAACAACAGCCTTGGGGCCAAGCGGCAAATTATCAAGGATGTATGTCAGGATTGGCCTTCTGCCTTCATACATACTATCGGCCGGCTTAAGCGGCAGTAAGGTTTTATTGCCCTGGTATCCCTTCATACGGCTGCCCCGTCCGGCTGCCATAACTATCGATGCAACTTCATTTTGCTTCATTGGCCAGGATTACCTTTGATTCCCATTTGAAAATTCTGTTTAATTTTCCATTAAGCTGGATCAAGACATATAGAACGCACTACTTCCTCTAAAGCTTCCTGCCAGGGCCTTGACTTGATACCAAACATTTTTTCTGTACTGGAACAGTCTAGGACAGAATACGGTGGCCTTTCAACAGCAGACGGATACTGAGAACTGGAAATAGGTTCAACTTCTTTCACTTTCAATTTACAAAGGGGACGGGCTATCTCGAAAATTTTACAGGCCATACGGTACCATGTAGTACTACCCGAGTTACAATAATGATAGATACCCCACTGTCTAAACTCCCGGGAAATGATTGCCTCAGCAACATCCAGCATTGCCTCGGCAAGATCGCCGGCATACGTAGGGCACCCTTGCTGATCATCTATCACCTGCAATTTTTCTCTTTCACGTCCCAGGGTGATCATAGTATTAACAAAATTTCTTCCATACCTGCTATACAACCATGAACAGCGTATAATAATGGACTTTTTATGGTATGCCAGGACGCGTTGTTCCCCTTCTGCCTTGCTTCGACCGTATATTCCAACAGGCGATGGCGGATCATAGGGCAAGTATGGTTTCCGCTTAGTTCCATCAAACACATAGTCAGTGGAAACGTGGATCAACGGCAGGCTGTGTCTATTACAAAATTCTGCTAAATAGCCAGGCCCTACACTATTGGCTGCAAAAGCATGTTCAACCTGTTCTTCTGCAAGATCCACCTTGGTATAAGCAGCTGCATTTATAATTAAATCAAATGGAAAATTTCCGGCCAACTCCCTTTCAACAGCATCCCTATTGGATATATCAAGATCACGTCGGCCAAATCCAATTAAATCAAGGCCACGCTTGTGGCAAACTTCCTTCAAAAGGCTGCCAAGTTGTCCGTTTATTCCAATCAGGCAAAGTCGCATTGAGTTTTCCATTTTTAATATCAGTTGTTTTGACGGCTTTCCCACTTTGGCAAATATCCATCATCAAGGTCCGTAAGCCTTGAATACCCCCTGTCTTTTTTAGATAACAACGGATCTGTTATTGGCCATTTTATGCCGATGTCCGGATCATCCCAAATTATCCCGCTTTCACAATCCGGTTTATAGAACTCATCACATTTATAGGAAAACAAAGCTGTTTCTGACAGTGTACAAAATCCATGGGCAAAACCAGCAGGTATAAAAAGCTGCCTGTAATTTTCGTCAGACAGGATTGTTCCATACCATTTGCCGAACGTCGGCGAACCTTTACGAATATCCACAACCACATCAAAA
>JALVQM010000222.1 GCA_027025615.1 Desulfobacteraceae bacterium
GTAGAACATGGCCAGCCCGGGCACCATCAACAGCACCAGGGCGGTGGAAATCAGCATCCAGGCCGTGGTTCCGGTGTCCACGGGCACCTGGTCGGCTGCCTGGGCCGAGTGCCAAAAACCGGAGACCAACCATACAAACAATCCCACCCCAAACGCCTTCCAACCAGCCGCCCGGATAAATTTCAACTCCTTTGAAAATTGACCTCTGGCTTTCAACAACATTGCCCTTGGGGTAGTTTGCCTTTGCATTTAATTCTTCCTCCTTTATGTCTGCCCAGAATTATTTAAACCAGCCTTTTTAAGGCCATCAATTGTTGCAAGATGCCGGGACCTAAAACCACGCTCTTTGCCAATAGTTCAAAGCAGGTTTTATACCAAAATCAATTGAGGCAGGTTTTATATTGTTTTTATTATATATTATTTATCCGGTTGCTCTTTTGAGCATAAAATATCAAATTCAGATAAATTACATTTATGCAACTTATCCCTAGATTAATTTCATTATTGTAAATTTTCACCAGACATCCTAATTTCAACCTGGATATGGTTTGACCACAGGCCCGGAACAGGCTAATAAAAGGCCATTCCAAACATTCCGGTTGATAAATTTTTCATGGAATACCGATTAAAAGAAAAACAAATCGGCCTAGCGCTGAGCAGGGCCCTGAGACAACCCGGTCTGATCGAGTCCGAAGACACTGCTGTTGTTTTCTACGACCTCGATTTTCTTGAAAGCAGGTTTGCCGAGCTGCTGGAAGCCTTTCCTGAAGGAACCCTGCACTCGGTCGCGATCA
Organism: Desulfobacteraceae bacterium; assembly: GCA_027025615.1. Lineage (GTDB taxonomy): Bacteria > Desulfobacterota > Desulfobacteria > Desulfobacterales > Desulfosarcinaceae > JALVQM01. The sequence continues at coordinate 795 of JALVQM010000222.1, forward strand.
AGGCCAATCCCCTGGCCAGAATCCTTGAAAAATTGGACACAATGGGAGCCGGGCTGGAAGCTGCCACACGGCCGGAGCTGTTCATGGCCCTTGAAAGCGGGATATCGCCTGAGCGAATTGTTTACGACTCTCCGGTAAAAACAGAGGCTGACCTGGATTTCGCCCTTGCTGCCGGAGTAACTATCAACCTGGACAGCTGGACAGAGATCGAAATGACGGCCCGAATCCTGGGCGGCTCCGAAGGAAAATGCCCCATAGGAATTCGTATAAACCCCGAAGTTGGCCAGGGACTTATTGCCGATACCAGCGTGGCTTGCACCGATTCCAAGTTCGGAATTCCTGTGAGCGTCCAAACCGACAGGCTGATGGAGGCTTTCTCCACATACCCTTGGCTGAAAGGGATCCACCTGCATATCGGCTCCCAGGGCTACAGCCTGAAAATGATGGTATCTGGTGTTGCGGTCGTCTTCGATCTTGTAAAAACAATAGAGTTCGAAACCGGCCGACAGCTCTCTTTTGTCGATATCGGCGGAGGCCTGCCGGTAGCCTACCACCGTGAAGAGACCGGCCCCAGCGTCAAACAATATGCTTGCCTTTTGCAGCAGCACTGTCCCGGACTTTTTGAAGGCCGCTACCGTCTGATAACCGAGTTTGGCCGTTACATCCACGCCAACGCCGGCTGGGTGGCCAGCCGCGTGGAAGCTGTAAAGCAACTGCGCAATGAAAAAATCGCCATGATCCACGTAGGGGCCGACATGTTCCTGCGCAAATGCTACCGGGCCGACCAGTGGCACCACGAAATCAGTGTCATGGAACCTGACGGAAGCCTCAAGACGGGCAGAGACAAGTCTTCATACAGGGTAGCCGGTCCCC
>JALVQM010000223.1 GCA_027025615.1 Desulfobacteraceae bacterium
AGCTTGACCTTTTAGGCATCCGGTTGATAAAAATCAACCTTTTAGGCTTGCGGTTTCTGCTATGCGGTTTAAAGAAAGCTGCCGTCTGTGGCAGCCTGATCAGGCACTGCACCTTGCTTTCAAACTTTTTCAAGACAGTCGGTTTGAATTTTTGTGAAACTGTCAATTGAAATGATGTAATGATTGTTAAAAGATAAAGTCCAGATGATTTGTAAAAAGTTATCTGAATTATTTTGCATCACAATTTGGTTTGTGATTTTGGTGAAGGATTAAACGGCTGGAAACCTAAAAAATTGTTTCAGGGAGGATCAACATGGAAATTCTGGTGTGCGTCAAGAGGGTCCCTGACACCGCAGAGAACGAGATCGAGGTTAGGAGCGACGGGACCGACATCGAGCGCGACGACCTTGTCTACTCGGTAAACGAGTGGGACAACTACGCAGTGGAAGAAGCCATCCAGATTCGCGATAAAGTTGGTGGCTCGGTAACTGTGGTAACTGTCGGGGACGATGAATCTGAAGAAGTCCTGCGGCGCGAAATGGCCATGGGGGCAGACAACGGTGTCCTGCTTTCAGACGAAGCTTTCGAGGGATCTGACGGCAAAGGAGTTGCTTCTATTTTGAAGGCTCAGGTGGAAGCCGGCAATTACGATCTGGTAATGTGCGGTGCCCAGGCCGATGATGGAGCAGGGCAGGTCGGTGGGATGCTGGCAGCCATGTTGGATTGGCCTTATGCTTCCCTGGTAAATTACATCGAGGTTATTGATGACAAGAAGATAAAGGTGGGCAGGGAGATCGAAGGTGGTAACCAGGAGATGAACGAAATTGAGCTTCCCTGCGTTTTGTCTATCCAGACCGGTATTAATGAACCGCGCTATGTGGGCATCAGGGGAATCCGCAAGGTGGCCTCGGTCGATATACCGGCCAAGGGTGCCTCTGACCTGGGTGTTGATCCGGCAACCGTGGGGCAGGCCGGAGCCAAGGTAAAACGCCTGGATTACTTTGTGCCTGAACTGGGTGAAGGGGCAGAGATCCTGGAAGGCAGCATGGAAGAAAAAATTGAGAAACTTATAGAACTGCTCAAGGCTAAAGGAGGGCTGAAATAATGGCTCAAATTTTTGCATATATCGAACACAAGGGTGGGGTGATCGACGATACTGCTGCCGAACTTGTGGTGGCTGCAAAAAATATCGACGCCAACGCCGCACCGGTAGCCATTGTCACCGGCAGTGGTGCCGATCTGGACAAAGCTTGTGAACAAGCGGCCAAGCTCTATCCTGAAGTCTGGAAGTTTGATAATGAGGCCCTGGCTTATCCCAACGCTGAAGTTATTCGCAAGCTGTTGGTGGCGGTTGTTCCCCAGGACGCGATTTTCCTGGTACCTCACGATACTTTTGGTATGGATCTGGGGCCTGGATTGTCAGTAAAGCTGGACGTGCCCTACGTGCCGGATGTGATCGAGATCGAGGCTGCCGAAGGCACTAATTTCAAAATGGTGCGCCAGGAGTACAGCGGCATGGCCCACACCCATGTGGCTTGCGACCTGGGCGGCGGGGCAGTGATAACTCCGCGGCCGGGTGTCTTCCAGGCTGAAGAGGGTGCTGAAGTCGGCGGAAAGGTAACCGACAAATCCGGTGATATCGGTGATCTGACAGCCGGGCGCAGGTTCCTGGAAGTGGTCGAAGCCGAAATGGGTGACGTGGACATTACCAAGGCAGATGTGCTGGTTTCAATTGGCCGGGGTATTGAAGACGAAGAAAATATGGACCTGGCAGAAGAGTTGGCCGAAGCCATGGGAGCGGTGGTTTCCTGTTCTCGGCCGATAGTCGATGCCAAGTGGATGGAAAAATCACGCCAGGTGGGTACCTCAGGCCAGACGGTTAAGCCAAAGGTTTACATGGCCATGGGTATCAGCGGATCGTTCCAGCACCTGGGCGGAATCAAGGGTTCGCCGTTTATGGTTGCGGTCAATAAAAATCCCAAGGCCCCGATTTTCCAGGTGGCCGATGTAGGTATCGTGGAAGATATCCTGGAATTCATGCCTGACATGGCTGAGAAGATAGAAGAAATGCAGTAGGTAAGAAGTTATTTGCCAGTAAACAGCCGCCGGTTCCAGGCAGGACAGGAGCCGGCGGCTGATAATTTTTGGTAGATGCAGCGGTAGCCAATGACTGTTGAGTTGCGCAAGCTTGGAAACCAGGGTTTGGTAGTGTCTGCCCTTGGATGTGGATGCTGGGGAATGTCTCATGCATATGGAACTGCAGATGAAACCGAAGCTGTGGCTACCATCAGGGCGGCCCTGGATACTGGTATCAACTTCTTTGATACAGCCGATGTGTACGGGGGCGGTCACAACGAACGTCTATTGGCAAAGGCTCTGGGCGACAGGCGCAGCCAGGTTATTTTAGCTACCAAGTTCGGCTTTGTGGGTGACGAGTATGACAGTTTCGGGATAAACGGCCGTCCCGAATACGTTTTCCAGGCATGTGAATCAAGCCTGAAACGTTTAGAAACCGACTGTATTGATCTTTACTACCTGCATCGGCGGGACCCGGAGGTTGCCATAGAAGATACGGTGGGAGCTATGGCCCGGCTTGTGGAACAGGGCAAGGTCCGCTTTTTAGGCCTTTCCGAAGTGTCAGCCGACACCCTTGAACGGGCATCCAAAGTCTGGCCCATAAGTGCCGTCCAGTCCGAGTATTCTCTATGGGTAAGGGATGTGGAGTGCGAGCTGTTACCGGCCTGTGAGCGCCTAGAGGTAGGGTTTGTGGCTTTCAGCCCTCTTGGCAGAGGCTTTTTGGCAGGTGCCGTATGCAGCAATGCTGATTTGGCCGATGATGATTATCGGCGAAAACTACCCAGGTTCCAACCCGGGATCCTGGAAAAAAATCGCCGGGCCCTGGCACCCTTGTTGGAAACAGCCGATGTTTTAAAGGCCAGTCCGGCCCAGGTTGCCCTTGCCTGGATACTTGCCCGGAGCAAGTCGGTTGTGCCGGTGGCGGGTATGAAAACCCGGACCCACCTGAGGGATAATTCAGGAGCCCTGTCGATTCGCCTGAAAGAGGCCGACATAAGACTTCTTGACAGCTTGTGGCGGCAATTCTGCGGCCATCGGCACGATGAGTACAACCTCCAGTTCATGGAATGATTATGACTTTTCCCCCGCCGCTTGTATCTTTTTCTGTTTTCAGCCCCCTTATATTGATCCAGATCCGGTGTGATTTGATGGCTTCAAGGTAGCCGGCAATTAAATAAAATATCGGGCAGGGGATAAATTTTGCAGATCCCGTGTACTTATGGCGGCCCAAATAATTTGATAGAATCTATATTTTTGCCGGACTATCCGGGCTGCAAATTTATTTATGGCGCCGAAAGCTTACCTGGTTTGCAGTTTATTGCAATTTCTGGTGAGGTGGCAGTATGAAATTACGCAGGGTTGTCTCATTGACGTCAACGCTGACTTTTATCGTGCTAATAATTACAAGTGTAATCTTGTATATTGTACCCCAGGGACGGGTGGCCTATTGGGCTGACTGGAGACTCTGGGGTCTTACCAAAACCCAGTGGGGCGACATTCATATCAACACCGGTGTGGTGTTCCTGGCGGCTATTTGCTTTCATATATATTTAAACTGGAAGCCGCTGATTGCCTACCTTAAAGGCAAGGCAAAACGTGTGCGCGTTTTTACCGCTGATTTTAACCTGGCCCTGTTGATAGTGGCGGTGGTGGTGACCGGCACCCTTGTCCATGTACCGCCTTTTAGCTCTATTGTTCAGTTAAACGAAGCCATCAAGGCTTCGGCTGCCGTCAAATACGGCGAGCCGCCTTATGGCCATGCCGAGCTTTCTTCCCTGAAAAATTTTACCGCAAAGGTCGGCATTGACAGCGGCAAGGCCATGGAGCGGATTGCCGCGGCCGGCATTAAGGTGGAGAGCGCCAAACAGAGCCTGCAGGAGATAGCCCGGGCCAACAATCTGTCTCCCCGGCAAGTTTATCAAATTATGCTGTCCGGAAATGCCAAAGATAAATCCGGTAGTCTAGATGATCTTTTGCCAGTCCTGCCGCCGCCGGCAATAGGTCGTCTGACTCTGGACGAACTGGCCGAGCGCTATGGCCTGAACACCAAAGCTGTCTTGCGGCAAATGGAAGCAACTGGTATCAAGGTTTCCGGGGATAAAACCATCAAGCAGCTTGCCGCTGAACTGGAGATGGCACCCAAGGATCTTTATCTTGAGCTGCGCAAGGCGGCTGCTGCAAAGTAAAATTTTTTTATGGGTAAGTGTCTGAAAACAGGAAAGAGTTTTGCAAACGGTAGGCGATCAAGGCTTAGTCGGGCTTAAACAGCAAAGATATTGGACTTGTTGCCAAACCATAAGGTTTGACAAGTGACCGGAATATTTATCCTGGCAGATATTGAAGGCTCTTCCGGCTGTTGGAGTTACAGAGCCTCGTCTTTTATGCAAGATGACTGGGCACAGGCATGCCTTGCCATGACCATGGACTTGGAGGCTGTGGTCAGGGCTTTGTTTGCCGAGGGTGTTTCCCGGGTGGTGATCCAGGATTTTCATCGAACAGGATACAACCTTTTACCTGAACTGATCGATGCCCGGGCCATGGTCAGATCGGGTTACAGGGCCGGACCTGTGCCTGGTATCGGCAATCCGGGTAATTGCGATCTCCTGATGCTGCTGGGGATGCATGCGGCTTCGGGCACATCGGGTTTCCTGGCCCACACCCTTACTTCACGCCTGGCAGCGGTTCTGGTTGACGGCAAACCTGTAAGCGAGGCAGAGCTTTTTACAGCCGCCCTGGCTCCTTACGGCCTGCGACCGGTTTTTTTCTCCGGCTGTCCGGTTGCCTGCAGCCAGGCAGAGGCTGTTTTACCGGGGATAGTAACTTTTGCCATGGACAAAAAACAATCCCGGAACTCTTTTGACGTTTCGGCCTGGCGCCGGCAGCTGGGACGCTCAGCAGCCGAAGCCCTTAAAGCTTCCACGTCCCGGGTGCCTGTTTTGACGGGGCCTATCCAGGCCGAGGTTGTTTTCAAAGATATAAGCCAGGCTCGCGAAATTGCCGCCCGCTGGATGATGGACCGGCGCAGAGAGCGGTTGATTGTCAGGACGGCTGATATGGCAGGTCTGTATCGTGTGCTTGTCAGGATTTGCTACCTTACCCCGATTTTAGAACGCTTATTGCCGATCAGTATACGGTTGGCCAACTTAAAGGGACGCCTGGGTCTTGCCTGGGTGCGACACAGGCTGAAAAAGGGCGGGCAGCTGAGATGATCAGGGTAGAAAACCTGTGCAAAAGTTACGGCGACCAGATCCTGTTTCAGGATTTAAGCTTCAAGGTCAATTCCAAGGAGCGGATTGGCCTTGTGGGCCGTAATGGGCATGGCAAGACTACCTTGCTGAGAATTATCACCGGGCAGGAAGAATTCGATGATGGCACGGTTGCTGTTCCCGGCAATTACCGCCTTGGATATGTCAGCCAGAAGCTGGAGTTTTCCTGCTCTAGTGTCTTGCAGGAAGCTATGACTGCCCTTGGCGCAAACGAAAAGAATCACCATTGGAAAGCAGAAAAAATACTTGCCGGTCTTGGCTTCAAACCGGAAGATATGCAGCGAAGTCCTGCGCAATTTTCCGGTGGTTTCCAGGTAAGATTGAACCTGGCCAAGGCCCTGGTGGCAGAGCCTGACATGCTTCTGCTGGATGAGCCTACCAATTACCTTGATATAACCGCCATAAGATGGATAGAACGTTTTCTGCTTGCATGGCCCAGGGAGGCAATCATAATCAGCCATGATCGCAGTTTCATGGACAGGGTGGTGACCCATATTGTCGGCATCCATCGCAAAAAGGCCCGCAAAGTGGCAGGAGACACCACCAAGTACTACAACCAGATGGCACAGGAAGAAGAAGTATACGAAAAAACCCGCCGCAACCAACAACGCCGCATAGAGCAGATGGAACAGTTTATCAGCCGGTTCAGGGCCAAGGCCCGGCTTGCAAACCTGGTCCAGTCACGCATCAAAACCCTTTCCAAGATCAAGCCCGATCAGAAACTGGAAAAACTGCGCTGCCTCGAATTTGCTTTTCGCTACCGGAAATTTCCAGCAAGACAGATACTCAGGGCACAAAGCCTGGGTTTTGCTTATCCGCAAAGCCGACCTTTGGTAGAAAACCTGGACCTGGCTGTTGCGTCCGGGGACCGGATTTGCATAGTCGGTCCCAACGGTATGGGCAAAACAACCCTGCTGAGGCTTTTGTCAGGCCAGCTTCAGCCGACTTCGGGCAAGGTCCTTCTGCATCCGGAGGCAGTGACCGGTGTTTACAACCAGACCAACGTGGCCAATCTACTGGAAACACGGACGGTAGAAGAAGAAATTCTTTACTCCAGCCCGGATGTAGACCGCCAGCGCGCCCGTGACATCTGCGGTCTGATGCTTTTCGAAGGTGAGAGTGCGTTAAAAAAAATCAAGGTGTTGTCAGGTGGTGAAAAATGCCGGGTAATGTTGGGGCGGATTCTGGCAAAGCCGGTCAATCTGCTGATGTTAGACGAGCCAACCAACCACCTGGACATGGAATCCTGCGATGCTTTGCTGGCCGCCCTAGACAATTTTGAAGGTGCCTTGATCATGGTTACCCATAACGAGCTGTTTCTACACAGCATTGCCCGCAGATTGGTGGTTTTTCAGCAAGGGCGGGTGTCTGTTTTCGAGGGAACCTACCAGGATTTTCTTGAGCGGCAAGGGTGGGAGAACGAAGAACAGCCGGGCGGAGCTACTGAAGATAAAAGAAACAATAGCGGACGGCTTTCAAAAAAGGATTTACGCAAGCGTCGTTCTGCAATAGTGGCCGAGCGTTCAAAGCTTCTGGTACCGGTAAAAAGAGATATTGCCCTGGTGGAAACAGACATTGAAGAACTGGAACAGCAGCTTGAAGACTTGAATCAGGAGCTTGTACAGGCTTCCTGCAACTGTGAGGCAGACCGCATTGCCAGCCTTTCCCAGGCACTTAAAACCTGCCAGCAGCAGATAGATAACCAGTACCGTCGCCTGGAGACCCTTTACCAGCAACAAGAAACCATCCAGATGGAGTTCGAGGACAGACTCCAGGGCCTGGATCAGTCCTGAGGCCTATCAGCAGAGCTGTTTTCAGAACCACTTTAAACCCGGATTATGCACTTCAAATGCCTGAAAAGAAGTGATTTCATTGAATTATTTCACAGTTAGCATATATTTGTTTCCGGACGTGCTTTCACCCGAAAGGTGAAGTTCAATCGGTGAAAAGTCATAGCAGGCTGTTGAAAAACTATTACGCTTGGCCATACGGCGTTAAAATCCTCCTCAAAATGCTCATTTATTACCAATAAACTGCGCTTTTTCGTCGGATTTTGCCTTGCCTGGCCTGCGCTCATGACGTTTTTCAACAGCCTGCCAAGGCATTTGAAGCCGCAAGGGGCTGGCGATTTTACCGAGTCTGCTTTGTTGAAGGGCAGTTGAAGTACTAGAGTACGTCTGCCTGCCCTCCGCCTCGCATCTTCGGCAAACTGGCGAGCTGCAAAATCCGGGTTAAATCGTTTAACCAAAACGCCATGATTGCCACGTTGTTACCAGGAACTTTTTTTGATTATCGTTACAATATCTGGTTATAATACTAGGATTTCAAAGAGCTATGATCCCTGGCGGAAAGAGCATGATGATTTTCGGGCAATTTCAATTGCAAAAACCGGCCAGGATTTTTATCTTATCAGGGATATCCTGATGGCTTGAGAAAAAATGGTGGTTTTCACGGTGTGAAGACAAACTGTCATGAAAGGACGACTCAAAGGCAACTTCAGGATTTTGTCAAAAGCTGTGACAAACGGCTTACTTGTTGCTGTTGATACGGTTAATAAATATATTTTATCTGCGGGATAGGGACAGTATTTTCAGCTTAGAAAGCTCAATACTCAAATTTAAAGCAGGTTTTACCGGGGATAAAGCATGGGCAAAGATACCGGACTTTCCAAAAAGGATATGTTGGTAGGAATACCGGCGGCATTGGTTTTTGTTATTATTGGATTTGTCCTGGTGTATGTGGGATTTTATTTTTACAATGATATCCGGGAAACAAGAAGCAAAGGTATAAAAACAGAAGGCACAATTGTCCGCTATGAACGACGTGGTCCCGGGACGAGTAACCTCCGGGATATGTTTGCCGTTCCAATAGTTAGATTTTACACCAAAAGTGGTCAAGAGGTAATTGTCGAAGGTAAAGTTGACAACACTTCGGTTTTGCAAAACCTGTGTGAGGCCGGTGAACAGGTTGAAATAATATATGATCCCGCAAATCCACAACATGCGATAATTAATACCTTCGCCGAGCTGTGGTTTGCGCCCTTGCTTGCATGGCTGGTGGGGACTGGATTTATTCTCGGCCCGCCATTTACCATTTGGAGAGCCGTCAAGCAGCAAAACCAGTCCAGGTGATGGCCCGGGGTGTAGGGTTGTCATCAGGTAACCGCCTGGCCTGGCAGGTATTATTGTAAGGCATTGTTGCCGGGTGCAGGGAATAAGCAGCCTGGCTCCGGTGAGATTGTAATCCGGTTGAAATTTTCCGGGATGGTAACAGGAGAAATTATGAACGCACATTGGCTCCAGCATGTTCCTTTTGAAGGCCTTGGCAGTATTGAGCCCTGGCTGTTGAAATCAGGGTATGGAGTTTCGGTAACACGGTTTTTTGAATCAGACTATTTGCCTGACCTTCAGCAGGTGGATTTGTTGATTGTCATGGGGGGACCAATGAGTGTCAACGATGAAGATCAGTTCCCCTGGCTTGTAGAGGAGAAAGCTTTTATTCGGAAAGCCATACATGCAGGCAAACCTGTTTTGGGGGTATGTCTCGGCGCACAGCTGATTGCCGAAGCCCTTGGCGCTGCTGTTTATCCAAATTCCGTCAAGGAGATCGGCTGGTTTCCAATAACGGGTATTGAGCCTGCAGAAAATAACACTTTTTGTTTTCCAAAAGCCCTGGAAGTGTTTCACTGGCATGGGGAAACTTTTGAATTGCCCCCCGGCGCGATCCGGCTTGCAAGCAGCAAAGGGTGTGAAAATCAGGCATTTCAGTTTAAATCGTCAGTTATGGGACTGCAATTTCATCTTGAAACAACACCTCAATCGGCAGTAAAGATTGTCTCAAATTGCAGAGCGGAGTTAAAACCATCCAGATACATCCAGTCCGAAGAAAAAATCCTTTCCGTTTCCCCGGAAAAATACAGGAAGATAAATCGATTGATGGAAGACATACTGGACTACTTGTGCCGGTCAGGAGCCGCAAAATAGACTAAGGATTCCCTGACAAGCCGCCGATACCTGCCCTTGCCATGGCCCTGCCGACCCTGCCGAGCGTTACCGGGCGTTACCAACCCTGTGGTTTACAAGAAACTCCCAGTTCCGGGAACACGTTATAGTATACTGATATATCAGCAAAAATCTTTTCAGAGGCTTTTCTTGTATTCTTCTGGCATTGATTATGCTCTTACATCTGTTCAGGAAAATTCTCCGTTGAGCAAATATCGACCGACAGGTCCGTAATAGTTTAACAATCAACAAAGGAGGAAGGCTCATGTATAAAAGAATTCTTTTTGGTACTTGTCTGACAGAATACTGTGATCATATCTTTCGTTTTGCCCTCAAAATGGCCATGGAAAACGACGCAAAACTTTGGATATACCATGGCCTGGGGCGAATAAACCAGGATGCAGAAAAGGTCCTTGAGGCCATAAAAGAGGCTGAAAAACGTGTTGAGGAAGCATATGTGACCGAGATGCGCAGTAAGGGTTTTAACGATTACATGATTAATGTTTCTGATGGAGACGTGGTCAGTGAATTGGTAAAACTTGCCAGGAATGCAAAAATAGACGTACTTGTGATGGGTACTTCCACACAGGCACCCCTTGGAACCGGTGAAAGCGTTAACGTAGGGCCCTTGGGGCCGGTAACCGCTGATACTATTCTTTGGGCTCCGTGCCCCGTGTTGGTTGTTCCGCCGGCCTTGATTCCAGGCCTGGCCCGTTATTGAATCGATTCCGGGCGTGGTTCAATAATGGGGGGCTCCGGGTTCAGCTTGGATTTTGCATGCCGGCTCCCTGGCCTGTTTGTCGGGCCCGGCATGCAAAAACTTATAGTTAAATTTACCGGTGAATTGCAAAGGTCAATCGAGACGGATACAATACAACCCCGGGGGGGCTTGCCGGTTGAGAAAATTGTTTGCTCTGGCGTTAAGGTGACACAAGGTAACGTTACCAGCATGCAGGGATTTTTTGTTTACCATCAACAGGCTGTTGAAGAACGTAGTGAGCTGAGTTTGGACAAGACAAAATAAGGCAAAAGACCGGAGTTAGCATATCGCAAATCGGTCTCTTGACTGAATTTAAACCGGCAAATGCCAAGCGGTGTAGTTTTTGACAGCTTTTTAAGGATGATAAAAGGAGGGAAGTTATGGCGGTTGAAATATTTATCAGGCGCAGATTCAGACCAGAGCGGGCCGGTGAGCTTGCTCCGATAATAGTCAAGCTAAGGTCGCTGGCGACAATGCAGCCAGGTTATATATCCGGTGAAACGTTAAAATGTATAGAGCCTCCGGGCAGAAATGAATATCTGGTTAGAAGTACATGGAGGTCGGTGGAAGATTGGAAAAAATGGCTGCACAGCCCTGAAAGAATGACTTTGCAAAGCCAGATTGATTTGATTTTAAAGGATGAAACAGAGTACCTGATTTATGAACCGCTTGTCGGCGGGATTATGCCGAAACCATCTTGATAGTGCTTTACAGAGGCGTTTTTCAGGATGCATGGCGAATATCTCAACCGGCCTGGAAGGCGCAGGGTAATTACTGTTGCACCACCATTTTTTTAAGTGCTCTGCTGGAGCCTTGCAGATGGTGTATATGGGGAGAGACAGTCATGAAGATTGCCGTGGCAACAGATGATACAATCAATATCAGGAAAGGTTTTTTTGGACGCAGCGCATACTTTCGGGTAATTGAATTTCTGAACGGATCGATCACCGGGAGCGAAAACAGGCTCAATCCTTATGCTGCTGATGTTCCCGGCCGTCCCGGAAGTCAGACACACAAGATAGTTGAGCTTCTGGATGATTGTGAACTGTTCATGGGCAGCAGTATGGCAAAAGAAGCGCTCCCCATTCTCAAGGCCCACAAAATAGATTGCATAATTACTGACCAGGAAGTAGTCGACCTGGCAGTGCAGCTGTACCTTGACGGTGATGAAGATAGCTTCAAGTATTATGACCCTGAAAAAGATGATTTCAGGCCATGCGCCGAAAGGGTTTTGAAAATAGCTGCCGACAGGTGACCGTCTGAGGCTGGATTATCTAAAATCTTTATAATTTATGCCGTATCTACGGGCCTTGTACCCGAATTTGCGCACTGTTGTGCGCAGGAACCGGGCGGCCAGGGTAATGTTGCCTCGGGTGTTCTTCATGGCGTCGATCAACATTTCCCTTTCAAGGTTAGCAACTGCTTCTTCTAATGAGAGCTGGGGCAAGGTGCCTGACTCCTTGCCGGTTTGCAGGGTTGGTGGCAGGTGGTAGCTATGGATCACCCCTACGTCACAGAGCAGCACGGCCCTTTCAATGCAATTTTCAAGTTCCCGTACGTTACCGGGCCAATGATAAGCCATTAACATGTCGATGGCCGGGGTAGAAAATCGCCTGATCGGCTTGTCGTTCTCCTTGGCGTATTTTTCAAGGAAATAGTCAGCCAGCAGCAGGATGTCTGTTTTCCGTTCCCGCAAAGGGGGCATGTAAATCGGGAAAACGTTCAACCGGTAGTACAGGTCGCCCCGGAAGCTGCCTTCTTCCACCGCCTGTTCCAGATTTTTATTGGTGGCGGCGATGATGCGCACATCCACCTTGATAGTTCGGTGGCCGCCAACCCGTTCGAATTCCTTTTCCTGTAAAACACGTAAAAGATTGGCCTGGACGTCCAGTCCGATTGAGCCGATTTCATCCAGAAATACTGTGCCTTTGTGGGCCATTTCAAATTTACCTTTTTTTTGCCTTATGGCACCGGTAAATGCGCCTTTTTCATGACCGAACAGCTCGCTTTCAATCAGGTTGGACGGAATAGCAGCGCAGTTCACCTTGACAAAGGGTCCCCTGGCCCGGGGGCTGTTGTAATGGACTGAATTGGCCACAAGTTCCTTGCCGGTACCACTTTCTCCCCGAATCAGTACTGTTGCGTTGCTGCGACATACCTGGGATATCATCTGGAAAACTTCCCGCATCTTGTTGCTGTTGCCGACGATGTTGGTTATGCGGTATTTGTTTTCCAGTTCCCTGCGCAGGCGTTTGTTTTCTTCGCGCAGCTTTTCCTTTTCGATTTGGATGGTTTCCAGGTTGATAACATGCTGGGCGATCATCGTGGCAACCACCGACAGGAGTTTACGGCCCTCTTTGAGGGGATAGTCTGGGTCGAAAGGGCGGTCAACACTCAAGGCCCCGATGACCTGTTTGCCTTTTTTAATTGGTACACATATAAACGACAATTCTTTGATGTGCTTTGATTTACGTGTTTTGGTACGATCAAGGAAAAGGGGCTCTTCACTGATTTTAGGGATGGCTACCGCCTTGCCGGTCTGAATTACCCGGCCGGTTATTCCCTCGCCTAGTTTGTATTTGACCTTTTCCATGGTAACCGGAGACAGGCTGTGGGCTACCTCTATGCTGATTTCATCACGCAGTGGATTTAATATGGAAACCGTGCCCCGGACCATGTTCATTGAATTGGACAGTATGTCCAGGACCTTGTAAAGAGACTTCTTAAGCTCAAGGTGCTCGTTTAGGGCCTTGCTGATTTCGTATAAAAGAGTTACTTCTTCAATGCGCTTCAAGGCGACCTCCTCGGGATAATTTGCTGAATTGAATAAATACAACAAATTTGTAATTCAATACAAGTATAATTTCATTATTGTATTATTTATGATTCTTCACCTTGATATGGATGCTTTTTTCGCAGCGGTAGAAAAGCTGGATAATCCAAAGCTGGCGGACAAGTGTGTCATCGTCGGATCTCTTTCCAGGCGAGCTGTTGTGGCTGCTGCCAGTTACGAAGCACGCAGGTTCGGGGTGCATTCGGCAATGCCGGTTTACCAGGCACTCCAGCTTTGTCCCCAGGCTGTAATAATCCCTCCGCGCCACAGACGCTATGCTGAGGTTTCCGCCCGGGTGATGGCTTGTCTGGAGACATTTTCTCCTCTGGTTGAACAGGTTTCCATCGATGAAGCCTTTGTTGATGTAAGTGGACTGGAAAGACTCCACGGTCCCCTGCAACAGATGGCCCGGGATATGAAGGCTGCCGTCTTTGCCAGGGTTGGGTTGACATGCTCAGTGGGGATTGCACCCTGCAAATTTCTGGCAAAAATTGCCTCGGACATGGATAAGCCCGATGGTTTGACAATTATTGATCCGGACCAGTTGGAGGATTTCATTTCCGCTTTGCCCGTGGCAAAAGTGCCGGGGGTAGGAGACAAGACCCGGCAAGTTCTGTCCGGGATGGGAATTGAAACCCTGGGCCAGCTGAAGCAATGGCCTGAAAAGGCACTTGTTCAACATTTGGGCAGTTTCGGCCTGAGGTTGGCCAGGTTGAGCCAGGGGCTGGACGATAGCCCTGTCAAACCCCGGCGACCGGTAAAATCAGTCAGCCAGGAAACCACCCTTGAAGTCGATTCACGTGACAGGTCCGGGCTGCAAAGGTACCTGCTGATGCATGCCCAGGCAGTAGCCCGCAGTCTGCGCCGCAAGGATTTACAGGCTGAAAAAGTCTTCCTGAAATTAAAAACCAGTACTTTCAGGCTCTTTACCCGTCAGCGCAAACTGGAGCATCCCACCCAGAGCGCCAATCACATTTACCGTATCGCGCAAAAACTGCTGGAAGAATTTGAAGACCTGCCTCCCATTAGACTTGTTGGCCTGGGGGTCAGCGTATTACAATCACCTTCCTGCTACCAGCCATCGTTGTTCGTCAATCAATACCAGGATGATTTTAAATGGGAAAAAGTAGAGCGGGCCGCCGACCAGGTGATTCAACGTTTCGGCCGCGGACTGGTAAAACCCGCATCCCTGACCGGTTCAGCCGGAGTTTCCAGCAAAGATCTTGGGAACAAAAACAAATAACCCGGCATGACAGTTGTCTGCCGGTGCATATCGTTGCCCGACAGGTCAGTGAATACGAATGTTCCGCTCAAAGCCTGCCTGAGATGCCGTCAACGATTGATTCCACGACTTGTCCCGGACTAAGATTGCCGGTTGCAATGCTGAGCTGGCTGTACTTTTGATAAAGGGTATTGCGTTCTTCGAACAGATCCCTGATTGTCTGTCCCGGGGCCCTTACCACCCCACGGCTGTTCAGGTCCGTCAACCTGTTTTGCAGGCTGTCCAGGTCAACCTCCAGCAATACTATTGTGCCCAGGGATTGCAGATGCTGCATGGATAGCGGTCGATAGATAACGCTGCCGCCGGTGGCAATTATCCGGTGCCGACCTTCAAGTTCCAAAATTATCTGTGATTCCAGGTCAAGAAAAGCCTGCATGCCACGGTTTTCGATTATCTGATGGAGCAGCAGCCCGTGTCTTTTCTGGATTAACAGGTCGGTGTCGATAAAATCGAATCCCAGCCTTTTGGCCAGCAATACACCTACGGTGGATTTGCCGGCTGCCGGCATACCGATCAGGATGATATTGTCCGGAACCTTATTGTCCATATTGTTATTTCCTTAATGGTCCAGGCTTCCCAGGGCTAGCTTGAATATTGCCTTGGTAATTGGCCAGAGACAGAAAAACAAGGCCATGGGAAATACAATACAGTCGAACAGGTAGCCGGCAGTCAAACGGAAAGTAAGGACAGCCATGGAGTGGGCTTTAAGTTCCAGGAGCCGGGCGGTGGCTTTCAGACGTTTTTTGAGTTTTGAAAAATGGCTTTTAAAATCCAGCAATCCAGGTGAGTCCTCGGCAGCGCTTTCTTCACCCATTTCACCCAGGCTGCTTGCATCATCCGGCGAAAGGTCCTTTTTCAACTGATTCAGCTCTTTGTAAGCGGATTCTATTACAGGCCGGGTGATAAGATCTGATACGGTCATAGCGGCGGTGATGGTAAGCGGCACCAGCAGGTAGAAGGCTGCGCAAAGGAGGGCGAAAAATACAGCTGTCTTTTGGGACATTTGCCGGAGCCAATCGTGGTATGGCAGCCACCAGCGGATCGATACCAGGGCCAGAACAGCTGTCAGCATAATAACCAGGGTCCACTGGTCCATCAGGTCCAGAACCTGGAGCAGAAGTTTGAGTATCACAATGGCAGTCCCTCCAGCCAAAACCGCTTTCCAGGCTACATCAATG
>JALVQM010000224.1 GCA_027025615.1 Desulfobacteraceae bacterium
TTGCTAAAAAGGTTCGGGTCGTGTTCAACTGCAGCAAGGAAGGCCGCTTCCATGGGCAGGAACATCAGGATGAAATCCAGGCTGTAAATGCCTTGGAGCCTGCTGTAATTTTTTTGGGCAAGATCGCGGACGTGATTTTTCAAGGCTTGGGCATGCTGGGACAGGGCTTTGGCGCGATAGCCGGGGTCGTCCCTGGATTCATAGTAGCGTTGGTAGGCCCGTAATGAGACTTTGGCATCGACAATAATATCTTTTCCGTCTGGAAGATGAATGACGGCATCCGGTCGGTACATCCTGCCGGACTCGTCGCGCAAGCTTACCTGGGTATGATATTCACGCCCCTTGGTAAGGCCCGATGCCTCCAGTACCCGTTCCAGGATTACCTCGCCCCAGGTACCCTGAACCTTGCTGTCACCTTTCAGGGCCCGGGTCAGATTGATGGCGTCCTGGCCGATACGCTCGTTGATTTGTTTAAGCCGTTCAATCTGGTCTGCCAGAATTGCCCTGTCACGGGATTCTTTGTCGTAAACATCTTCGACCTTTTTTTTGAATTCGGCTAACTGGGTTTGCAAAGGTGTGAGGAGGGAGTCCAATAAGTTGCGATTGTGTTCGGCCAGGTGCGAACTTTTTTCTTCGAAAATTTTCTGGGCCAGGTTTTGGAATTCGGACTTTATAACTGCGTGGGCCTGCTCAAGAAAGTCTAATTTTTCACCCGTGGTCTGACGTTCTTTTTCCAGGATGGTTTTCAGCCTGGTTTCAACAGAAAGTTGGCGGGCCAGTTGGGATTGCAGCTCGGTGATCAGTTTTTGGGCGTTTTTGTATTCAGCAGCCATTTTTTCCAATTGGCTGTTTTTTTCGCGGTACTTGGCAAGCTCAGCAGTGAGAACTCTCAATTCCTTTTGTAGAAGTTCGTTTTTAAGTCTCCGGCGCCAAAGTACAAGCAGGGATACAGTCAACGCTAAGGACAGGAAGCCGATGGTAATCCAGGCTTCCGGGGGCAGATATGACATCCGGCAACACTCCATTTAGAAGTTATCGAAAATCTGCAACCTTGTGCAATCGGGTTGCTCCGGCAATTTGTCGCTCCCGGCAGGATGGCTGTGGTTTGTCATATTTTCAGCCAGGCCCTGAAGTGGCGTTTTGTTGACAGATCATAGCATACCGCCAAGGTAACGAAAAGTACACCGGCAGCCCGCGGCATGAATACAGCGAAAGATAGAAAAAATGGCAAGACGGTTTTGACATGGCTGACAAGATATTCTAATAAGTCTAATTTAAAGCATATTTGCACCCCTGATTTATTCATTTCACAAGGAGAGATGATCCATGACTAAACATCCCTATTGGGCAGATACCTACGTTGAAAAAAAGTGCACTGCTGTTGAAGCCATAGGCTGCATCCGCCCTGGTCAGAGAGTGTTTGTCGGGTCATCCTGCGGTGAGCCCCAACATCTAGTGCGTCAACTGGTGGAGGCCGCGGAAGATTTTGCCGATCTGGAAATTGTCCGCCTGCTTTGCCTTGAGACGGTTCCCCTGTCGTTGATTGCCACTAAGAGCCAGGGGCAGAGCTTAAACATCCGTTCTTTCTATCTGGGTTCCGCCAGATCCAAGCGTTTGGCCCGTAATGCCCGTTTTATAACCCCGATGAACCTGTCGGCGGTTCCCCGCCTGTTTCGCACCGGCCTGTTGCCTATCCAGGTAGCCCTGATTCAGACAACTCCACCGGATGACTTTGGCTGGATGAGCCTGGGAGTATCGGTTGATATAACCTTGGCGGCTGCGCTTTCGGCCGACGTCGTCATCGCCCAGGTGAATCCCAACATGCCCAGGGTATTGGGCCAGAGCTTTATCCATGTTAATGATATCGATTGGGTGGTTGAATACCAAGAGCCTCTGTTGACAATTGAAAAGCTGCCCGAGTTCGATGCCGCCAACCTCATCGGCCGGGCAATTGCCCGCCTGATAGAAGACGGCTCCACTTTGCAGATCAGCCCGGGAACAACCCAGAATGCAACCCTTTTGGCTCTTTCCGATAAAAATGATCTTGGCATTCATACCCAGTTTCTGACGGACGAAATGATGCATCTCTATGCCAAGGGGGTGATTACCAATCGCAAAAAAGGTTTCAACGATGGCAAGCTGGTGGCCAGTAATGCCCTGGGCAGTGCCGGTTTGTACGAGTTCATCAACGATAATCCTGCAATTGAGTTTCATCCCTCGGATTATGTGAATGATCCGGCTGTTATTGGTCGCAACAACAAAATGGTTGCGATGAACGTGGCCATGGCTATCGATCTGACCGGGCAAGTGGCTGCCGATGCTTTACCGAATAATTATTTTTCGGGTGTCTCAGGCATGTTGGATTTTACTCGGGGGGCTTTCCAATCCAAAGGAGGTAAATCCATCCTTTTGCTGCCGTCGACCAGTTTCGACGGTAAAACAAGCCGGGTGGTTCCCAGATTGGATGATACGGCGGTGGTGATACCCCGCGGAGATGTGCAGTACGTGGCAACTGAATACGGAGTTGTCAACCTGTTTGGCAAGAGCCTTCAGGAAAGGGCTCTGGCCATGATCAGCATTGCCCATCCTGCTTTCAGGGATGAGCTTTTTCATTATGCAAAGCAGGTGGCTCTGCTGGGCCCGGAAAAGCGTCTCAAGGATGCCATAAGGGGAGTCTATCCTTTGCACCTGGAACAAACGGTTGTCGTTGATGACCGGCAATTAACCATACGTCCGGCAAAGCCTGTTGACCAGCGCAGGATCCAGGAACATTTTTACAGCCTTGACAAAGAGGACGTGGTAGCCCGGTTTTTCTATGAGCGTGACCGTTTCGGAAGTGATGAAGCCGAAGAGATATCTCAGATAGACTATCAAAACAATCTTACCATCCTGGCGGTGGTAGGTGATTTCGGATTTGGACAGGTAGTAGGTATCGGCGAGTATCTCAAGGATCCGGATGGCAACATGGCAGAGGTGGCTTTTTCGGTTTCAAAAACATGGCAGGGCAAGGGTGTTGGCAGGCTCCTGATGGCCAGATTGGCCGAAGGAGCCCGTGAAAAAGGAATCGGTGGGTTTTACGCTTATACCAATCCGGACAACAAGGCCATGATAAGCCTGTTTGAAACCTTGCCCTATCCGTGTAACAGCAGGCTTGAAGAAAGCGGTCTGAAATTGTGGTGTGAATTCGAGGGCGGATCTGAGGGTGTGAATTGAACCGGTATCGCTTGACGGTTTTTTTGATAAAACACAGCGGCGGTCGTACCAAAATTCAGGGGGTGCTTGTCCCAGGTTATGAGCTATATCTATTGACAAACTACCCATCTTCTATATAAGGTGTTAAATTGATTTTGGATTGGTTCTGAGAAGGGCTTTAACATTCCAGAATTATAGAGTATTTTGTGTTTTGTTACTTGGTTTGGGATGGGTTGGGTATGCTGGCCCGATACCTGTACAGGTAGCTAATGGATTTGCCGCAAGTGAGGCCTGGGTTGACGGAGCTTTATTCTAAATTGCCGCGACCTTCCAAACGATTCCGATCGTACGGGTTCTGTACGGCCCGTTTCATATCTTTTGTTAACGGTTATTCCAATTTTAAAAATATTCAAGAAAAAATAAGAAAGGAGGGCTGCCAAAAAACGTTTGAATTGTTTGTAAAGCCCCAGTGGGTTGTCGTTTAGGCGACTTAAAATTGCACCTCAACATTAACCGGTATACCGACAAGGAGGGAACATTGGGTTTCGAATTCTTCAAAGAAAGCTATGCCGGCAGCATCAAGGAAATTACCCTTGGTAAGGGAGACAAGGCGGTAACTGTCGGCGGACAGTCGTGCTATCCGTTTTACACATTCGAAGGCGATATGCCCCATAAGCCCAAAATCGCCATGGAGATATGGGACATGGAGCCTGAAGAGTGGCCGGAAGCAGTGATAAAACCTTTTGCCGACGTAATTTCCGATCCTGCCGCCTGGGCGAAAAAATGCGTTGAACAGTACGGAGCCGATCTGATCGTGCTCCAATTAAAAAGCACCGACCCCAACGATAAGGACGCAAGTCCTGAAGAAGCTTCAGCTGTCGTCAAAAAGGTCCTGGCGGCAATTGAAGTTCCTCTGGTAGTGTGGGGTACAGCCAATGTGGAAAAAGATGAAGCCGTACTGAAAAAGATTGCCGAGGATTGTGATGGCGAAAATCTGATTCTGGGCCCGGTAGAGGATAAAAATCACAAGGGAATCGGAGCTGCAGCCATGGGATACGGCCATACCCTGATTTCTTCCTCGCCTATTGATGTGAACCTTGCCAAGCAGGTCAACATCCTTCTGGAAAACCTGGGCGTGCCCATGGAAAAGGTGATTATAGATCCCACCACGGGTGGCTTGGGCTATGGTATGGAATACAGCTATTCAGTAATGGAACGTTTACGGATGGCTGCTCTCCAGCAAGGTGACGACAAGCTTCAACTTCCGGTAATCAACAACCTGGCCAACGAGATTTGGAAGTGCAAAGAGGCAAAACAGTCCGTCGAGGAAGCACCTACCCTGGGTGATCCCGAAAAGCGGGGCATCCTGATGGAATCGGTGGCAGCGGTCGTGTACCTGATGGCAGGTTCGGATGTCTTGATTTTGCGTCATCCGGAATCTGTAAGGCTGGTAAGAGCTTATATAGACCTGCTGCTTGATGGCGGCAGTGCCATGGATTTGGCACCGATTGAAAAACAGCTTGAAGCGGTTGATATTGATTTGGCTGCTATTGCTCCGGAGCCGGATCTGACCATAGAAGAAGAGGTCAAGAAAGCTCCGGCCAAACCAGCGGCCAAGCCTAAAGCCGAGGCTCCCAAACCTAAGGCCGAGGCACCCAAGCCGGCGGCACCCAAGCCGGCACCTAAACCGGAACCGGCCAAGGCTGAAGCACCTGCTGAACCGGTCAAGGAAAAGACGGCCGAGGAGGTTAAAGCCGAGGCCGAGGCCAAGGCCAAGGCCGAAGCAGAGGCCAAAGCCAGGGCCGAGGCAGAGGCCAAAGCCAAGGCCGAAGCAGAGGCCAAGGCCAAGGCAGAAGCAGAGGCCAAAGCCAAGGCCGAGGCGGAAGCAAAGGCCAAAGCCGAGGAAGAGGCGCGCTTGAAGGCTGAAAGAGAAAAACGTGATGCCGAAGAGCAGGAATTGCGGCTTAAACGAGAGGCGGAACGTGAAGCTTTGCAGGCCAAGCGGATGAAGGAAGCCAAGGGCGCTGCAGCAACCAAGACTCCGGCCAAGGTCCAGAAGGACATGCTGGAAAAACTGGTAGACCAGTTAGATCGTATTCATCGTCGCGTTGCTTGATGTTTTTTGTGCGATGACTGGATACTTAGCTATTTTGACATAATCATG
>JALVQM010000225.1 GCA_027025615.1 Desulfobacteraceae bacterium
TGGCAGAGTACACCGGCCGGAGGGTCAACCTTGCCGGCTGGCTGGTAACCGGCAAGCTGGTACGCACCCGCAAGGGTGATCCGATGCAGTTCCTGTCTTTCGAAGACGAGACCGGCCTTGCGGAAACGGTTCTTTTCCCGGATACCTACCGGCGCTACTGCCACCTGCTTGATTGCGGACGGCCATTTGTGCTGACCGGAAAGGTGGAACAGGAGATGGGGGCGGTATTGCTGCAGGTGGAAAGATTAAGGCCCGTGGGCCGATTGGCGGGAAACTACACTTGCCCGGGGCCGGCAAGCCGGCCCCGGGCTCTCAGCCGTTGACATGAGCCGTGGTCACAGCCCCCCCCGGCAGGAAACGGAAACTATCCGGCCAATCTTTAAGGCCCTTCAGCAACCGTCAACAGGAAGATCATCGCACGAATCGTAGTGTTGATCGCCAATGTCCACCGAACCGTCACTGTTAAACTTCAGGATGATCTGCCCTTTGCCGCTTATGGTAAGCTGCCCAGCAATCGGGCAGGTATCATCACCACTGCCCTCAGGGATTACTATCTGCTGGTTGGTTGTGATCGTAACCCAGCCGTCAAGACAGGGACCACTAATCATGCCATTGATAGACAGGACCGTTTGGCTGTCTGTCCATTTAGAGTTGAAAACAAGGTTACTGCATTCTACCGTGTATTGTTCTCCATCGTAAGTGACGCTTAACTTGCCGTTGAAAGTCATCTTGTAGCCGCTCAGATCGTCGTCTTTGTCGTAGGCAAAATCGGTAATGGCAATTGTAAAATCAGGGGCTGATACGCTGATCCCTGCGCTTTCGTCCATGACATAATAATTTATGTAGTGTGCCTTGATGGAACTAGGCTTGCAAACTTGGCCGGTCGAGGAAATTTCTAGAACTCCATTAATGTTACTGTCAGGCGACATCTTGCAGCTAGTTAAAGTGACTGTGCCATGCAGATTTTGCATCTCGCATTCGTCGGCGTCATCGTCTCCGTCCCATGTGAAATCCCACGCCATGGTTCCGCCATATTCACAATCCTCTTTATCTTTCTCAGTTCCCAAGGCTTGAAAACCAGCCCCGGAGTTGAAAAACAGCTTCATGACTGGCGTTAGGATACTTGGCCCGCTTGCCTGCTCCCCTGTTGCCATGCTTGAAAATTCCAAGTCTTGGAAGTTTTCGCTTATCATTAATGTGGTATCCAGCATTGCCAATGCCTCGGCCCCGGTATCAGCATCAATGTTAGCCGGGGACTGGCTGGGAGTCGTACTACCAGTGCCGCTGCCACTGCTGCTTCCACCGCCCCCGCCGCATGAAAAAGTAAACACGGCCACAAGGCAGACCAATAATATTGATAGTAAAATAAAGCTCCTACTTTTCATACCTTCCTCCTCTCGAAAATGGATAGATTAACACAACCATACGAAATCATACCCAAGCAAGTTGGGGCAGGCACCTGCGTCAATTATATTGAATCAGGACAAGCCTGAGTTATAGCTAAAAGGGGATAGGATTAACCCCTCTGCTATGCAATATTTATTCCGAATTCATCGAGGCAGGCACAATTACCACTTCCAAGGCAAACATCTGTTTTTATACTTCATAATATCCTGGATACAAATCGGTCCTTCAAGTCCGGATGGCCTTTATGCAGTTTTTGT
>JALVQM010000226.1 GCA_027025615.1 Desulfobacteraceae bacterium
CGCACCCTGCAGGTCGTGGTAGGTACACGCAAGATAGTTACCGGTTCCCAGGAACGAAATAAAAACATTTCTTGCCATTTTCAGCTCCCCCTCTTTTTTGCCTGCGGACAGGTCGGGCCACCGGTGCCGCAGATTGGGCCCGGCGGCGGACTCAAATCACTTTCCGTACTTCCTGAACCTGACGTGTTCGAAACGGTGATAGAGGATCACTCCCCTGGAATCGGACTTTTCCCGGGCCAAACGCCTGGTGGTGGCGTAAACCGGCACAAAGCCCTTTGCCAGACAAAAGGAAACCATCAGGAAGCAGGCTCCCAGGTCCCCCTGGACAAGGACATAATCCCCGGGCCGGCCCGCGTCCGCCAACCATTTCCGGGCAGGCTCGATCCAGGCGGATATGCTCTCCGCCTCAGGGGGGATGTTGCCCCAGCAATGCCTGATCTTTTCCGGCGGGGGTATTATCCTCCCTACCCTGAGAGTCATCTTTGCCTGCTCTTCCTGGACAGGATGCAGGTTGTGGTTGAACAGCAGCAACAAATTAGCAGTCATGCCGAATTTTCCATTTTTTTGATCATTGCCCCTTGTTTTATTTGCCAACATCATCCACTTTGGGCCAGGTATTGGAACCGTGTTGCACACGTATGATTTAAACCGCGGCCAGGGCCTTGGAATGAACGCCTTCATGAAATTCACATTTGACCCACCCCATAGGCATACATTGGCCTTCGTTTCCAACCCAAACGCGCCTTGACTTAGGGGCGGGTTCTTCCCGTTCCTTGGCAAACACATTACGAATATCGTCAAACAACTCTTGTTCCCAATTCATGTTGACAGTGGTCGAAAGCATTCCTCCGCCAAATCCGATGCGCATCATAGCCCATTTTTTTTCTAACAACAGATTGTACCATTGCCGAAGCCCGGTTACTTCCTGCATTGCACCTGTGTAATGCTCACGCTCTTTTTGGACAATGGCGAAAGAATTATAAGCTGACTGCTTTATGACATCCTCCAATGAGCTTACAGGGAACCTGCTCTTCGGATTATGTTGCTCAAAGGACTTGAAGAGCATCTTGTCCCAGGTCAATTCAACTTCAAAAGTGCCTCTGACAACGCCTTCGACCCAAAACTCAAGGATTCGGCCACCTGGTTTTTTACTCCAATAAAAGCCCTTTGCTCCCTTTGAAAGACATTTAACCTTTATAACTTTTGTTCCGGCATTGCCGACCGGATAGGCGTCGCTTACTTTCAGGCAGCGCAAAAGATCCTTATTCTGGGCTGTTTTTGCATTCGCAAGGTTATAATTGGATAAGATATCCTGCTGCAAATCCCGGCTGAAATAAGTTTTTTTTCTGCCTGCCGCTTTCTTTCTCTTCCGGTCTGGCAAAGATTTAATATCATTCAGCTTTTTTTCATATTTTTTTGCATATCTTGAGCGCAAATCTTTATTTTTGGAAACTTCTTGGCACAATATGGCCGTTCTCAAAGCACCCTTGATGGAAGAGCCCGGGATATAAACTCTTCCCATCCCGTCTCTTATCATCGGCCTGAAGTTTCTGACCTTCATAGCGTTCGGACAATCAACCACGTAGCTTGCTATTCTGGGGCCGATTTTATCCAGAGGCACTTTACAACTTCTTTCCATGAAAATCCGCAGCTTCGGCCAG
>JALVQM010000227.1 GCA_027025615.1 Desulfobacteraceae bacterium
GCCCAAAGGGCCACCGAAATTCTGGCCTCAATAATGCACGGATTACCTCAAAACGCCATTGCAGAAATCTTTTTTGAAAAAGGTACCACCGCTCACATCCTTGGCGGCTGCGTTATGGGCGACAGTCCCCGGCAGGGAGTAGTGGATCGTTACAACCAGGTATTTGGCCACCCCGGCCTGTATGTAATAGACGGGTCAATGATTCCGGCCAACCTGGGGGTTAATCCCAGCCTGACCATCACAGCCATGGCAGAGCATGCCATGAGCCATATTCCGGCCAAATCTGCTTTTTGAATCATAGAATTTGTGTATTGACCAGTCCTAAAAAGCAAAAAAGCGGAGCAACAAGTTTGCTCCGCTTTAACTGTTTGTCTTTGGTTCAGAAACTTAGACTACGGTTACGTTAACCGCTGAGGGGCCTTTGGGGCCTTGTTCGATTTCGAACGTTACCCTGTCACCCTCGTTGAGGTTTTTGAAACCGCTTCCGCTGATTCCGCTGAAATGTACGAATACATCAGGTCCATCTTCCTGGGCAATGAATCCGTAACCTTTCTTGTCGCTAAACCATTTGACTACTCCGTTGGCCATCGTGGTGACCTCCTTTCAATAAAAAATGTTCTTGTTCCAAACTCTTGGTCACCACTGTACAAATACTGACAAATGGTTCTCCAAGTGAAACTTGGACAAATCATTATACACATGTCAACCATTGTCAACAAAATATCGATCCGGAATTGTAGTTTTTCTTCTTAACAAACCTATCCGTTGTTTAAGACCGGTCATAATTATGGCCCGTCAGGTTCCGGCTGTTTTGCAGCGCACTATACCATAGAGCTATTTTTATTTGACAATCACCCGGGCCTTTTCTTATGTTTGCCATGCAAGGTGCCCGTTGCGCCATCATTCCAGCGCGTGCCAAGGGTATAATAGGGAATTCCGTGCAAATCGGAAGCGGTCCCGCCGCTGTAACCCCGCCTGCGACCGCCAAAATGCGGTAGCAGAAGCCCTTTTCGGCCCAAGATGCCACTGTCGGTACAACCGATGGGAAGGCTGTCGAAACAGGAAGGGAAGCCAGAAGACCTGCCTTGCCGTAACTCAGGTCACCGGAAATGACCGGGAGTTTTTCAAGGGTCAAGTAAGCTGGGTGCAGCCCTTCTTTTGCTTAAGCACAGAAGGGCTTTTTTTATTAAGGATATTATCCATGATAACAGCCTGGAAAAACCAAGCCCCAGTCAAGCGGAGCCTGTTTTCAGGCGGTCAATTGCTGACAGTGGCGCTTTTGGGCTGCCTGCTGGCTGCAGGAGTGGTTACTGCCACAGGCATGGGCTATATATCAATCGAGTGGCCGACGGTGGCAACCATCATAGCAGCAAAACTTTTCAGGTCAGGACACTGGATTGCAGACCTGGACCCCCTGTTGCCCGTTGTTGTCTGGCAGGTAAGGCTACCGAGAATCCTGGCCTCCAGCCTCGTCGGTGGCTCCCTGGCTGCCTGCGGTGTTGTTTTCCAGGGTTTGCTGCTCAATCCCCTGGCAGATCCCTATACCCTTGGCATATCGGCCGGAGCATCTTTCGGGGCATCCTTGGCCATTGTTCTCAGCCTTTCTTTTTTAGGTAATTACAGCCTGACCCTGTTTGCTTTTTTGGGGGCCCTGGCAACCC
>JALVQM010000228.1 GCA_027025615.1 Desulfobacteraceae bacterium
GGATATTCTAGTGGGCATAACTGCCCCGGTGCATGATGGCAGCCGCCAGAAAAACAACCGCCGCCACCGTAAAAAAATCAAAAAAGGGCGGACGGTAAAGCGCGGGGGGCAATGCTGCCAACCAACACCCAGTGTTGTCGTCAAACTTTCGGGCCATGGAAAACAAGCAGACCAGCCCTGATTGGCTGATCTTTTGTTTTTAATTGGGATGAAAACCGCTTTCAGGCACAATGGCCCTGATCTTGTTGTGCATTCGCTGCACCCGCAGGCAGAAGGCTTCAAGCTTGGCCTCAATCAACTGTGGGAAAGCAGACCCGTCACTTTCAATGGCCAAAAATGGCAGATTGGTCTCACCTTCCAGCACTGAGGCTAAATTGTATCCGTTGTTTGAAGCTTTGATTTTATCTTCAGCCGTCATGGTCTCGGTCAGGATGGCTTCAGATATCCTGTTGGGCATACAGCCGAACGGTCCAATGGCTATTACGCCGGCCGCAGGTGTTATTACTTCACGCAGGGCACTGCCAATGGTCAAAATTGCTTCTCCACCCAGTTTGGGTGAAATGTATGGTTTGGCCGTGGCTATTATTTCTTCAACCTTGACCGGTTCAATCGGAACCAGACCGCATTTGCTGATTGCCGCCTTGATTCGGCGTTCATCCTTGCACATCATTCCATGCTTCAGGTGGTCCTTGATTTTTTGGGCCAAGGTGCGGGGAGTATCCGAAAGACCGTGGATAATTATGTAATCTGAATAATGAATCCATTCAGCTACCGGTGCGCAGATGACGGCAAAACCCTTTTCAGCCAGTCTCTCTGTCAGGTAGCGCCGCGACAGGTCTTCCCGCCGAACAAAAATTTCGCCTACCAGAGCTACCAGGGGGACCTGGCTGGGGTGCTTTTTCAATGGTATCCGGGCAAGGCGTAACGCACTTTCTTCCAGGGCTGCCAGCAACTGGTCCCATTGTCCTGATTCCAGGCTTTGAAGCACCATTTCCCACTGGCGGCGGAAGATGGTCATGGCTTGGTCCGTTTGACGTGCGTTGGCCAGCAGCATGGCCCGGATGTCTTCGAATACATCTGAAACAACCACCGCCCACCATGCCTTGCGGTGAAAATCGGTGGTCAATCCATCATAACCGTCGTCTGAATCAAGGCTTAACAAGGCTACGTTGGGAATTTCCAGCTTGCTGATCAACTTTTGCATGAAGACCGAGTATTGGCCGAAACGGCAGGGGCCTGAACCGGTGGGCATAAAGTAAACCAGGATCTGATCAGGTTGCTTGTTGCGGGCAATATAATCCAGCAGTGTGCCTGTGGTCAGTATCAGCGGGAGACATTCTTTGCATGAGCAATGTGCCCGGCCGAGCTTGATGATATTTTCTCCATCCGGGCTGTAGTTGACGGCGTTAAAGCCGGCTCCCTTAAAAACACTCACAATTGCTTTACTTGACAGTTTGCCCATTGCCGGGAAAAGCAGGGTTACGCGGGGATCGTTCATGGGCAGGTTGCGGCCGGTGGAGTCTGTCACCATAAGGTGGCCGTTTTCCAGGTTTGTGTATGCGTTTTTAAATCGCCTGGCCGGCCTGATTGGACGACGATTTTGATGGTGGCGCCGCCAGGCCTGGACTATGTCCCAAAAAGCTTCTATGCGGGTTTCCAGGCCGGCATCGGCTGTATGACTGTCCAGTTCCAGAGTAAGGGAAGGTTTGCTGCCCATGATCTGGCGGAAATAGCCCAGAATGAATGAGTCAGGCCCGCATGAAAAATTGGTGATGTATACCGGGAACAATTGTGGTTTCTCTTTAATAAAATGCGCTGCGGCAAGAATCCTCTGGCCCATTCCCCAGTACATGCGGTCGCCTGTCGGATTGTCTTCCAGGGGGAGAAAGTCCATGGGCAATACCAGGATGCCGCGGGTGGCGAACTTGCGCGGAATACCCATGTGGGCTTCTTCCACCAGGCTGTTGTATGGACGGCCGATGATTACCACCGCGCTTTGTTCAGGGTCCCGGGCCAGTTCGGCCAGGGTTGAGGCACCCAGGGCCAGCATTTCTGCCTGACAGGCCTGCATCTTCTCTAAGGCAAACTCAAAGGCCCTGCGGGCCCTGGATGAAGAGATGCCCATTTGTCCGGCCGTTTCCAGCATGGCGGACCGTGTACCTTCAAGGCCCCTTGACATGTCCAGGCAGGGGTTGAGGATCCTTGTGCCCCTTGCTTTAAGCTTGGCCAGTTCTTTACGAAAAGCGGCCTGCAAATAAAAGGTTTCACCCTGTACCAGAGGGCATACATATGAATAATGGTTTCCATTGAGCGCCGGCACGGCTTTGAAATGCGGAAGAAAAATATAATCCAGTTCGCCCTGGTTTTGAATGAGATCCAGGAAAAAGCCGTGGGCCATCTCGGCCGGGTAACAGAAGGGGGCAGAGCGACGATCCTGGCCCTCTTGCAGCGGAGTTTGGGCCGCAATAGGTTCCATTGACAGGGCGGCAAAAAAATTGGCGTAGAAAGGGAAATAGGTATTGACCAGGAAACTGCGGTTTATTCCTATTGTGGGGCGTTTCCCGGATTTGGGTTTTTGACCCGGTGCATACTTGCTGAAGACCAGATTGCGGCGCAGGCTTACAAGGTCCAATTCTGAGGATCTGTTTTTTACCCTGCGCCTCATGTTTTCATAGCGGTTGCATGCTCCTCCAAAGGGGAATGTCCGACCGGCAATGCGAATTCGGGCAATCTGGCAGCGCCGGTCACAACCGGATTTGCCTCCTTTGCAGGTAAAAGGCTTGCGGTATTCTACAGCTCTGTCGGCCAGTTGGCGCAGATCGAAAGTTTGCCGTTGACATATACCTGATGCAATCCTTTTTTCGGCTTCCAGGGCGGCTCCGAAGGCACCCATCAGGCCTGGTTCCGGCGGAACGATTATCGGTTTACCACATAAAGCCGCCATGGCCAGGGGAACTGCGCTGTTGTAACATACACCACCCTGCATGAAAATTTTTTCGCCCACAGGCCGGTTACCTTTAACGCGATTATCATAATTCATACATATGGAATAGACCAGTCCGGCGACGATGTCTTCGTGGGCTACAGCCTCGTGAATGGCGGTTTTGATGTCAGAGGCGATGAAGGCCGCGCATTGGTCGTTAAAGTTGGGAGGCTGTCGGCCTTCCATGGCAACCCGGGCGATTTGTTCCACCGGAAGGCCAAGGGTTTCCAGGGCCGATTCTTCCAGGAAAGAACCGGTGCCGGCTGAGCAGGCTTCGTTCATGGCGTAATCGGCCGGTACCCCGTTGACGATATAAGTATACTTGGCGTCCTGGCCTCCGATTTCAAAAATGGTATCCACGCCGGAGTCGAAATAGACCGCGGCCGTTGCATGGGCGATAATTTCGTTGATTACAGAGTCGGTCATGGCATGCAGCCCGGCAATCTGACGTCCGGAACCGCAAACTCCAAGGGCCATGATGGATATGTCCCCATGGTTTACACCGGCTTGTTCTATTTGCTGAACGAGACTGTGATAACACCTGCGCGAAGCGGCGACAGGATCGCCGTTGGTGCGTAGGTAAATCGATGCAAGCAGGCTTTTGTCTTTTTGTCGCAACAGGACCGCCTTGGTGGTTGTTGAACCAACATCAAGGCCGAGCAGGCAGGTGTCGCCGCTTTTGACTACATCGCGTTTGATCGTTTTGAAGCTGACCAAGTCGCGGGATTGAGACAGGGGGGCAAGCCGGTCAAAACCGGAGCTTACCTTCCTGAAAAGATTTTTATACCCGGGAAATTCAGCAACACTGTTTTCCAGTCCCCACAGGGCCGCACCAAGGGCTTCGAAATACGGAGCTTGCTCGGGTACAATCAGGCCATCGATGGCCTGTGAAAGGTAATTGACCATCATTCGATTTTGCGCCGTACCACCTGTCAGCATCAGGTCCCGGCGCTCCAAGTTTTTGAGAAGTTCCAGAATTTTGGAAGCCATCATGCGGCACAGGCCGGCGGTAACCCTTTGTCTGGGAATACCCTTGTTGGTGGCATGGGTACAATCGGATTTGCAGAATACAGAACAGCGTCCGGAAACCGGGTAAGGCTCGGTTTCCACAGCCCACTGTGCGGCCTGTTCAAGGGAAACATCCATTCTTCTCAATTGCTGGAGGAAAAATTCCCCGGTTCCTGAAGCGCATTTGTTCCCCGTGATGACGTTGGCAATATGGCCTTGCCGGTCCATGACATAAACCATGAAGGTTTCACCACCTGCAGATATAATAGCCCGGCAATTTTTTGTTGATGGTTTGGTGAAACGGTATGCCAGTTCGACGGCTTCAGGCTCGGGGATCGAAGAAAGTTTGAGCAGGTGACGAAACTTGCGGCCGGTTGCCACTACCCGTTGATATTGTCCCAGATCTATTCCTTCGAGAATTTTGAGCAGGGTGCCCCGGGGATCCCCTTCATGGGGTTGTACGCGGTGAAATATTATTCGAGTCTGATTAGTTCTTTTCCTGCCAATCTGCCGGACGCCAGCCAGTGAGATTGAAGATGCGCCCATGCAAATGCCCAGGCAAGACAAAGTTTCAGTCATAACAACCTCCAACTGTTTTTTGCCCGCCACTTGTCATTCGACTTACAGGTTGCTAATGTTGACAGTACATTACACTTTACTTGAGCTTAAAACTGCATTCAAGTTCAATCGCAAGAACTTTTTCTTTTTTCATGGTCCCGGGAGACAATCATGCGAGCAATGGTGATGGAAAAAGTGGTTGACCTTGACAAGTGTGATACCCCGCTAAGAATGGTAGAAATACCGGTCCCTGTACCGTCCGTCCGGCAGGTACTGATCAAGGTGTCGGCATGCGGGGTATGTCATACCGAACTGGATGAGATAGAAGGCCGGATTCCGCCGGTTTCCCTGCCCATGGTGTTGGGTCACCAGGTTGTGGGACAGGTTGTCGAAAAAGGGGCTGAGGTACGGGAGCTTGACAAGGGTCAAAAGGTAGGGGTGGCCTGGATATATTCAGCTTGTGGGCATTGCGATTACTGCCGCCGGGGACTGGAAAATCTGTGTCCCGATTTCAGGGCAACCGGCTGCCATGCCCATGGAGGTTATGCGGAGTATATGAAAATTGAAGCCTCCTTTGCCCATCCTGTTCCGGATGTATTTTCAGACCTCCAGGCTGCTCCCTTGCTTTGTGCAGGGGCCATAGGTTACCGCAGCCTTTCCCTTTGTGGCCTGGAAAACGGAAGGCGTTTAGGGTTAACCGGTTTTGGAGCTTCAGCACACCTGGTTCTGAAGCTGGTACGGCACATTTATCCTGACAGCCGGGTTTACGTTTTTGCCCGCAACCCCAAAGAGCAGG
>JALVQM010000229.1 GCA_027025615.1 Desulfobacteraceae bacterium
TGCATGGCGATGACTTCTCTGGTGAGTTCCTGTAGTTGTTTCATGTTAGTGGTCGTGTTCACCGCTTTAATCAGCATGTTGGCAACAAAGGTACTCTCACCCTGCCCGTGAAACACCTTGGCCAGGGTTAGCATGCTTTCAGGTGTGCCTTTGAGCTTTTCTACTTTTTTCGGAATGGCTTTGAACACATCGTTCGCTTGTTTGGCGACGCATTCCTTTGCCACAAGGATAACATCTGAAATTGTGGCTGATTTCTGCAAAGCTTTTTTCAGTAAAGCACGCGATTTGTCCATCTTGCCCTGCTCGTGATAATAGTCGGCCAGGACCACCAGATCTGCAGACGTTCGGGCTTTCTTTCCCAGCGTGGCCATGACGAGGTCTGTTGATACCTGCAAGTTGTGATCTTTCAAGTAACTGACAAGATCAAGAAGCGTTTTGACATCACCTATGGAGGCCACATGATTTTCAACCGCCTTGCCGGCAATGTCGGAATATCCCTTATCAATAAGAAAGTGGATTATGCTGATGATGGTCCCTTGATCCGGCTGACTGACAAGGATCTTGTTTTCGGCAATCTGCGTGATTGCTTCGATGGCCTTGCCCGTCTGTTTTTCGGATAAATAGAGGGCTGCAAGAGTCGTAAAGTATTCCGGGCTGTTCACCCGTACTGCCTCCTCAACGGCAAAACGGTGATCTCCGGATTGCAGGCCTTCCGGCAATCGTAAAAGTTTGCCCCGTTTATTTTCAAGTATTCGTATCGCCTTCTGATTGCCGGTCAGCGCCAGCATATCCTCGGCATACCGCAACTTGTCTTCCACCTGCAGCCGTTTGTCCACTTCAGCAGCGCTCAGGGACGCGGCAGAGGCAATGATTGCTGTAACCAGAACCAGTATCAGCCATTTTTTATGGCGGATAAAGACCGTTTTTTGTCGAAAAAAGATATAGAGGAAAAGATTTAAGACTGTCAGGGGCAGAACCAGCAAAAAAATCTTTTCAGTCAGTTTGCTGCCAAATATTCCCAGAAAAAAGGAAACCGGCGTCAACACCGATGCCGCCCACCCGTTGACATATTGCACGGTAGAGAGTGTCTGTTGTGATTCGGTAATCTTCTTTTCGACCGCGGCCAATCTATTGCGCAGGGAAGGAGGAAGTTCCAGCCGCTCCTGCCGTTTCATGGATTCAAGCTGTTGCCGACCCTGGAGCAACTCATTTTCCAGCCGTTGAATATCACTCTGAAGATTTTCTTTCTCTTTTAACACGTCGGCGGTGATATTTCTCTTCTTGCCCTCAAAGGCAAGACGGTGCTGATTGTACTTTATGATAACCTGTTCCTGCTGGGACTTGATATCCTGCTGTACCGTGGGGGGTG
The DNA here is from genome assembly GCA_027025615.1 of Desulfobacteraceae bacterium. GTDB lineage: Bacteria > Desulfobacterota > Desulfobacteria > Desulfobacterales > Desulfosarcinaceae > JALVQM01. The sequence goes on from JALVQM010000229.1 coordinate 1,370, forward strand.
ATGATACGGTCTGCCCGGGAACCTGTTCTACCGCCATGGCGTCCGAAGCTATGCAGGCAAACATACAGGACCCCATGAGCAAATGAGCCATGAGCAAATGGAAATATTTATACTGTTTCTTTTGAATTAATTGCATCTGCATTTCCCCTCCGGAAGCAACTGATGATAAAATCTTAGATACTATGGTTGACAGTTAAGCAAAAAAGACCTGCCATCCTTGCAACGTGGGTTATATTGAGGCATAAAAATATCAACATCACTACAGAGCCATAAATCCTGCAGCCGAATTC
>JALVQM010000230.1 GCA_027025615.1 Desulfobacteraceae bacterium
CAGAACCAGGTTGTCCATGTGAAAGAAAAACATGTATGGGGAAGGGTTAACATAGCGCTGGGCCCGGTAAAGACCAAGCAAATCAGCTGGAGCAGGGCTGACAAAAGGCTGGGATATTACCGCCTGGATAATTTCTCCCTGACAAATGTATTGTTTAACCTGCTTTACCCTGGCCTTGAATGAGGACGAATCCATCCTGCCCACCAGTGACAGGGTACAACTTTCAGACCGCGGCTTGAAATCGGCCCGGGCAGATAGCAGGCTTTGAATCCTGTCCAGGCGACGGTGACAATCCTGGAAAACCTGGACAGCCGACCGCCCGTTTTCCAGATAACCGAGGGCAACACAGAACAGACTGTTCTGAACATTATCGAAAATCAGCAGGTCCGACGGGACCATGAAGTGAGCCAAAGGTAATTGTGGATCAAGTCGATTTGGCAGATCTTCGAAAAAAGAAACCATTTCATAGGTAAGATAACCCACAAGGCCGCCCCAGAAACGGGGCAGCTCAGGACAGGCAGCCGGCCTGAACCTGGACATGTATTTCTTTAGAATCTCCAAGGGTTTTCCGGCATGGTTTAAGGAAGCAATGCTGCCTGCCTCTTCAATGGTGACCTTGTCTCTAAACACCCGCACCTGGGAAAAGGCCGAAATTCCGAGGAAACTGTAACGTCCCCATTTCTCACCACCTTCGACACTTTCCAGCAAAAATACAGGTCCCCTGTCGCGGTAAATCTTGTACAGGAGCGACACCGGAGTTTCGGTGTCGGCCAGGATCTGGCGACATACCGGGATCACGTTGCAATGCCCGGCCTGGTTTAAAAATTCTTTTTTATCCGGAAAAGACTTGATCAACATCTTCAAAACCTCTGGATTATTCCTTCCTCAACTGGTTTCTGAAAAATTCCCCGGCGGCCCACTTGCATGCGGCCCATAAAAAAACCGCGGGCTGCCTTGTTCCAGGGGGCGGTCCGCGGTTGGGATTACAACTTGTAATGACGGTAAGCTTATCCGTCAGGGCATCCGGCCACCTCCCCTTTAGCGGGAATACGCCAACGCCAAGCCCTAAGGATATTCTCTATGCCAAAATAATCGCTCATTGTTGCAATGTGTAGCCAACACCTGCCAAAGTTGTCAAGACTTTTTTACATTTTGCCAGCCTGCCAGACCGGCAGGGTGAAAATTTCCTTGACAAACGGCTTGCTGGCTGCAAAAAATCAAGACAATGTTGATAAGACAACTGTACCGGATGAAATAATGGTTTCGTTGGGCATGATTTCAGGTTATGAGTGGCGCTGGTGGCAGAATTGCCTATGGCAGAGGTATGCCAGGCGGTCTTGGCGCATCTGAATTCATGTTACACGAATTCAACGACCGTGGGCATCCTGTCCCACGGTCGAAAATTCAGGGTCGTGGGGGCTGCCGCCACGGCCCTTGTTTTTTGAGGAGGTTTGCTCATGCTGGTTGTAATGGATAAAAACGCAACGGACGAACAGGTTCAGGCAGTAGTCGCGGTTATCGAACGCCAGGGCTACACAGCCCGCCCGATCCCCGGTGGCGACCGGGTTTCCATAGGTGTTCTTAACAACCCCGGGCCGGTAGACCCTACTCTGTTTATAGGCCTGCCGGGAGTCAAGGAAGCGGTTCCCATCACCAAGCCCTACAAACTGGTAAGCCGTGAATCAAAATCTGACGACACAGTTGTAGATGTAGGCGGCATCAAGATAGGCGCCAGCCAAATCGTGTTGATTGCCGGGCCCTGCGCCATAGAAAGTGAAGATCAGGCTCTGGCCATCGCCGAACTTGTAAGCAAGACGGGGGCGACAATATTCAGGGGCGGAGCTTTCAAACCGCGCACCTCGCCCTATTCTTTCCAGGGGCTGGGAGAAAAAGGCCTTGAAATACTGGCCCGGGTTAGACAGGTTACAGGAATGCCGGTAGTTACCGAGGCCATGGACTGCGAGTCATTCGGCCTGGTTGAAAAGTACGCTGACATGATTCAGATAGGCGCGCGAAACATGCAAAACTTCAGCCTGCTGAAGCGGGCCGGACAATCTCATATCCCGGTTCTGCTGAAGCGGGGCTTGTCGGCCACAGTCGAGGAATGGCTCATGGCAGCCGAATACATTCTGGAAGGCGGCAACACCCAGGTTGTACTCTGCGAGCGGGGAGTACGTACCTTTGTGCGCCACAGCCGTAACACCCTTGACCTGTCAGCCGTAGCCGTAATAAAGCGCGAAAGCCACCTGCCGGTAATTGTCGATCCCAGCCACGCCGCCGGACGGCGGGACCAGGTATTGCCACTGGCAAGGGCTGCCGCGGCCATGGGCTGCCATGGCCTGATGGTTGAAGTCCACCACCACCCCGAAGAGGCCCTCAGTGACGGTGCCCAGTCCCTCTATCCTGACCAATTTGCCCGTTTGAGCCGCGAAACCAGCCAATTGTACAACCTGCTTTATGCAAAAGAAGGACAAAGTTCATGACCCTCCAGCCGCCTGTTTACGTAAATGGGAAAACCGGACGCAGCCTGATTCTGGTGGGAGAATCTTTAGCCAATCTCAGGCAACATACAGCCGGACGGACCACGGTCATAATCACCGATAAGGAAGTAATGCGCCATTGGGGTCACCTGTTGGAATCAATGGATACCATCGTGATCGGCTGTGGAGAACAGTTCAAGACTCTGCCAACGGTAGAGTTCATTTACGACGAACTTATCCGACGCCAGGCTGACCGCTCTGCTTTCCTGGTCGGTGTTGGAGGCGGCATCGTTTGTGATATTACCGGCTTTGCCGCTTCTACCTACATGCGCGGAATCGGTTTCGGACTGGTACCCACAAGTCTTCTAGCCCAGGTAGATGCCAGCGTGGGGGGTAAAACCGGAGTCAACCACAAGGGTTTCAAAAACATGATCGGAGTTTTCAATCAGCCGGAATTCGTCATATGCGATCTGGAAGTGCTTTCCAGCCTGCCCAAGGACCAAATAGCCTCGGGCATGGCGGAAATCGTCAAGCATGCCACCATATGCGATGCCGACATGTTTGCTTTCCTGGAGGCAAACCATCAAGCCGCCCAATCCCTGGATCCGGATGTATTATCCCGACTTATCCACCGCTCGGTTGTAATTAAAGCCGGCGTGGTGAACCAAGACGAAAAAGAAGCCGGACCACGCAGGATACTGAACTTCGGTCATACCTTCGGTCATGCCATCGAAAAATGCACCGGAATGTACCACGGTCAGGCAGTCAGTATCGGAATGGTGCTGGCCGCCAGATTGTCCCAGCAACTGGCGGGCCTTGATCCTTCGGCCACAGGCCGCCTGGAAGACCTGCTGGAATATCTCTCGTTGCCCACCAGGCTGCCTGTACCGGGTGAGAAAATCGCCAGCGCAATTTTCATGGACAAGAAAAGAAAACTGGACAAGATCTTTTTCGTTTTGCTCCAAGACATCGGCAAGGCCGGCATCCACCAGATCGATATCAATAAGCTGAGCATTTGGCTTACACAATTATCGTAATAAAACCTGTCGCAGTTTCCCTTCCATTCATTCCCCTTGCATGCATGTTTAATTTTGTTGACCGCAGCAATCAGTCAATTTAATAGTATCTGGTCTGCTAAGCTGCTGTTTCTTTGCCTTGTTTAACCGACAGGATAATTGTCGAGCTAAAAAGGAAAAGGTATCCTCATTGAGAAGCCGGGCATTTGGCAAGCAAAAAGTATCGAGTCTGGTCATTGTTCTTCCCCTTGTTATCGGCCTTGCTATCGCCAGGCTGATCTGGCCCAGAATAATTCTCCCGTTTTCCAATCCATGGCAGGTAACAGGCCCCCTGACATTGATTCAATACAATCCTGCCAACGATTTTCTAAGATTTGGATTATGGATAAGCCTGCCTCTGCTGCTGCTTTTTGTGTTCTGGACAGCAACCCGAAACAGGTTGTCAATATGGGAACCTGTCAGGAACCGGACCAATTTGCTTCAGTCCGTCAGGCCGACCAGCTCTGATCTGGGAAGAAGCAGAAAAATTTGGATCATAATGGCAGCCCTGGCTATCCTGGCAGCTTTGAATCTGCCCACTCATTTAGGCTCGAGTGCAATTGTTGACGGCTTTCATGAAGGGGAAACCATGGGCACGGCGGTATCAATCATGCACGGCCGGGCACCTTACCGGGACATAATTTTCCTGCACGGTCCTTACCAGGATCCCCTTCGTTCGATATTGGCTTTCCGCTTGATGGGCAGATCGACCGGTGCCGTTCGCTCACTTGAATCAATTCACAAAATTGTCGCTTTTATCTTGATGGCAATGCTATGTCTGGTACTTTTTCCTGGACGGCCGGCCTTGGCCACAGTCCTGTTCCTGACTATGGCTCTGCTGCATTTCACCAGCAGGCTGGGCTTGCCCAACATGCTAATCCTTTCCGGCCGTGACATTATGACATTTGCTTTCCTGATTTGTTGCGCATGCTTGGAAAACATAGATTTTAAATCCCGGTCACGGCCATGGGCCTTGGCATTAATGACTTTCGGGTTTTGCGGAATTGCCATCACTGCATTTGCCTATAGTGTCGACCGGGGATTTTTCCTAAGCGCCGCCATGTTGCTCCTGCTCCCCGCGATATGGTTCCGTATGAGGACAGCCGGGCAGGCAACAATATTTACCCTGTCGTCAATAGCGGCAATTGCCATAGCTGCCGGTATCATATATTTGTCAATCCAGGGGCAGATCAAACCTTTTTTCGTTTTCGTTTTCAAGATAATGCCAAAATACAAGGAGCTGATGGACGGAAAAATCTTTCCCATAAACCAGCCTCGTTTTCTTCTGTTTTGCACAATGATTGCCGCCTGTACGTATCTGGTTTTTCTGAAAATTCTACAACACTGGACAGGCAGGGACCTTACGTGGTCTGAAAAGATCGGATCCATTGCCAAAAATCATCTTTCCTTGACAGCCATGGCCCTTCTAAGCGTGTTCTATTTCCGCAGCAGCCTGGGCCGTTCCGACTGGTCCCACATAATATGCAATGCTCATGCGTCTTTCTTGCTGGCAGCCAAGCTGCTGATAGACACATTTTCATCCGGTCCAAACCGAAACAAGATTTACAAGGGGGAAAAGGTTCTTAAGAAATTTTTACCTGCCTTGTTTATGCTAGTCCTGGTGATCACCGGTTTTCGCTGCTTTGCCAGCGATCTTATCCGCTACAACTTTCCACTCTCGGTTGCCGATTACCAGATGATGCGGCCTCAGGACGTAAAAACAGTAGCCTATCTCAAAGCAGAAATGAATCCGGATGACGAATTTTACACCTTGACATCGGAAGGAATGTGGTACTATTGGCTTGATTGCCCAAGCCCAACCCGCCATGCGATAGCATGGTTTGCCATGCCCGTCTTTTACCAGGAAGAAATTGTTCACGACCTTGAAAGAAAGAAAGTGCGTTTCATTTTGCTAAAAAACAACTACTGGTCATCCGCCATCGATCAGATTCCAATAGAACGCCGGCTGCCTATAGTAGTAAAGTATATAAAAAAGCATTACATGCAAGACAGGACCATCGGTGACAATCAGTTGTGGGTCAGAAAATTTCATTTCCCTGAGCAAGGCTAGCGTTTCTCTCCTTCATGGTACTCGGCATCAACATTTATCTCCCACAGGTCATAGGGAGAGCCCGGCGCACCGATATAGTTACGGGCAGCAAGCAACCCACTGGCCATGGAATGGTCCTGGTTGTTGTATTTATACATGCCCGCACGCCCTATCTGGGTAAGATTAGTGTAACGGTTTATATCAAGGCGTACTGTCTGGTAAAAAGGCTGGAAGCCTATATAATATGTAGGATAGCATTCGGTTTCCTTTACCACCCAGGCCCGTTCCACAAAAGAAGGCTCAACCAGTCCTAAATACTTCATTTCTTCCGTAGCCATCTCAATTATATCATTTGATGACATCTGGAATAACTCTTCGTCCTTAAAAACGAAGTATTCAATACTAATGGCCGTTTTAGGACGCCCGCCGGTCATATCAGGTGAAAAATTGTTGTAATTGGCGATCCGAGCCATTTTAACCTTTGGACTGTGAATATAAATCCACTGGTCCGGGAAAAGATCCTGTTTATCTACCAGCATGTCAACGGTTATATGGTCTCTGAAGTAAAGAGCAGATACGCTCTTCTTCAGCTGATCCTCCAGTTCGACATTGAGGGCCTTATAAAAGAAAGTCAGGGGCAGACTGTTGAAAAAATGATCCGCGCTGATACTTACATGCTCTCCTTCAGCAGTACGGGCAACCACGGACTGAATTTTGTAATTCCTTACAGAAAAAGTTTCTACCTCTGTCTGCATCAAAAACCGCCCGCCTGCTTCCTCAACCCGGTCGGCTATAGCCTGATACATCTGGCCGGCCCCCTTTCTGGGGTAGTCGAATTGTTCTACCAGCGTTTTTGCCCGACTACCGTCACCCAGGTTGAAAGCACTTTTTATCACCTGAACAAAGTCCAGGCCCTTTATCCTTTGGGCTGCCCATTCAGCACCTATCTGATTACAAGAAATCCCCCAAACCTTCTCCGTGTATGTTTTAAAAAAAGTCTCAAAAAGTCGAGTGCCAAAGTTCTGGACAATCCACTGTTCGAATGTCTCCGGTTCAGATCTTGGTCCCAGGCGGGCAGCTGCATATGATATGAGAGCGGCCATGGAAGTTATTGGCCCTAATTTGACCAAGGCGTCCAAAGCTTTGATCGGATACTGGAAGAATTTGTTTTTATAATAAATACGCGTCAGCCTGTCCACAGGCATAAAATCGCTGCCTAACAAATCGTTCCAGAGACGGCGGATTTCCATATTCCTGGTGAAAAACCTGTGGGGCCCGATGTCAAACAACGCTCCATCTTTTTCTACCGTTCGTGACAGTCCGCCCACTACCGGATGACGTTCAACAACAAGCACATCCTCGATACCGTTTTGCACCAACTCAAGGGCCACACTCAAACCGGCCGGTCCGGCTCCCAGCACACAGCATTGACACGAAATCTCTTTCACTTAAACTTTATCTCCTTTGCCTGGGCCGGCTGAAAACATGCATTAGATCGCAATACTTATGCAAGTTTTTGTGGGTTGCTTACCGGCAACAGGCATAATTACAACGGTTTTTTCAAGAGTTCATTGAGCCGGGTCTGCCAACGCCAGGCTGTCTCAACAATGGTATCAATTTCGGCAAACCCGGGCTTCCATCCAAGCACCTCCCGGGCTTTGGCCGAAGATCCCACCAGGCATACGGGATCTCCCGGTCTTCGCTCGCATACGCGACTTGCTATTGCCCGGCCGGATACACGTTCGGCCGCGGCAATAACCTGGCGAACAGAATATCCATTTCCATTGCCAAGGTTGAATACCTCCCATCCCTTTACTTTGTCCAGGTGCAGCAAAGCTTTCAGATGAGCCTCGGCTATATCCTGGACATGGATATAGTCCCTGATACATGTGCCGTCGGGTGATGAATAATCATCCCCATAGATATCAACGTATTGCCTTTTGCCCAGGGCAACATCCAGAACTATTGGAATCAGATGAGGTTCAGGTTCGTGCCACTCACCTATGACAGCATCGATACCGGCACCGGCCGCATTGAAATACCGGAGGGCTACAGCGTTGAGCCCATAGGCACGACAATAATCTTTGATAATCACCTCGTCCATAAGCTTGCTTTGCCCATAAGGGTTCAGCGGCTGTTGGGGATGATCTTCCTTAATGGGGATTTCCGTTGACTGGCCGTAAGTGGCGCAGGAAGAAGAAAATACCAGTCCGTCAACCCCATGGCGCACCATCGCGTCAAGAAGGTTAATTGTGCTCAGAAGATTGTTGCGATAGTACTTGGCCGGGGATGCCATGGACTCACCTACATAGGCAAAGGCTGCAAAATGCATGACAGACCCGATTGGATAGCGGTTAAACAATTCTTCTACTTGGGCACTGTCACGCAGATCACCATGAACCAGTTGCCCCCATTGGACAAATCTTCTATGACCGGTGACAAAATTGTCGAAAACAAGCGTCCTGAAACCCTTACTGTTCAATAGCCGGTTAACGTGACTGCCTATGTAACCGGCCCCTCCGGTTATCAATATATACGATTCTTCCATCTGCCGTCCTGTTATTCCAGTTCATGATCTTTCTGGATCATTGCCTCCTGGGACTTCAAAAGACAAGGCCTGCTTGGCATGAGGTCATAATTCTAATCTGCCAAGGACACGACAAGCTTGACCTGCTCTGTCAGCCGGTGCCATTGTCACCGTTTTACTAATGTCCAGGATGGAAAATCAATATAAAAGCTCTGATATGATACCGTGACCGGCCATTATAATCGCCCCCCATGAACCAGGCTGATCGCCAACACCATTTTGGCCCAAGCCCCCGCAGGATCATACCGGCTTATATTTTATCATCGACCAATCTTTCCGGAGTTTGGGACCACCGGATTCTTGGCAGGCGGTTGAAAAACCCTTGCCCCTGGCCATACAGGATTAAAAGTCTAAACATCACCTTCGGTATTTAATAGTCATTGTTAATAATCCCAATAAAAATGTGATCCGGAATCAATCAATTCGGGGTTTTGTATAAATAAAAATTTTCATCGCCATATCCAAAGGCATTTTCTATCTTGAACAATAAGGTTAAATTGTATTGTTTACACCGGCTGATAGAGATCTTCCTGTTGAATAAAAAGATGCCATCTTTTAAACCGGCCTTTTTTACCCTTTGTAAGATATCTTCCAACTTTAACTCCTGGTTGCGGCCATACTCACTGTTCCAGGTCACAAAAGTACCAAACTTTCTAATATCGGGATACCAGAATTTTAAAGTTTTAAAGTACGGAAGGACGCTACTGGCATGTGGTGCCCTGTATGCTACAATAGTTCTTTTTTCCAACCCATTCTGCTTGATATAGTTTGCTACAGCCAATGAACCGGAAAACGGCAGGTTGATTTCCTTTTTGAATATTATACCGGCGTGAATAACCGATATCAGCAGACAGAGCGCCAACGGGATAAGCACCGGTAATAAACGTTGATGTATTGTAGTTTTTTTATTGATATGAATCCACAGACAAAAAACAAAAACATTCAGCAGAAAAACATGATGTCTGAAAAATCCAAAGTGTTTGAAAATAAAAATATAAAAGAGCCAAGCATATGAAAACGATAATATAAAGACAATATCAGCATCTTCATCCTTACGTAACAGCCGTAGAAAATAATAAACTACTGATAGGAGTAATACAAAAACAAGTATCTTAAAAACAAGCGGCCACATAAGGGTGGATGTAAAGCCATTAATCAATGCATAAAAGGGGGCAGAAAAAGCATGGTATTGAAATAGACCTGAGTGAATATTGTCTGAAGGCGATATCAATTGGCAAACCGCTGCCAATATTCCAATGGCCGGCAAAAAAAATAAAACCCGGTTTCTACCAGAAGATATATCCCATTTCAAGATATCCCTGTAAAATAGGAACGTAAGCGCAACAGATATACCGAAGCTGTGCACATTGGTATTTGCCAACAAGGCAACAAGAAAAACAAAATAAAAGGGATATTCTTCCCTTTTCGGATAAATATGGGCTATCATAAATAGTAAAAGCAACGAAATATTATAGTTTCTGGCCACTACACAATAATCAAATAATATTAAGTAAGAAAAACCATAAAGTATTTTTATCATTAAAGGAAATGGGGATTTATACAACCAGAGATAAACTATCAGCAGCGCTATCAAATAATGAATCAAATGCATGGATTTGTATGGAAACCCTAACTTGGCAAAGGGCATTATCATAAGATGCCAAAGAGCCGGGGTTCCTTCATAGGCCATCTGCCTGAACAATTGAGGCAATGACAAATCCCTGGCTATCAGCCATGCTTGCGCCTCGTCACGCCAGGGCTCGTGGTAATACAGCAGGATCAAGCCAAGTGCTGCATAACAAATATAGATACCCAGAAAAAGATAATGCTCGTTTTTTTTCATCACTTTTTCCGCTCTTTACTTATATTCAAGAAAAATGCGACCTATCTCGGACAACGCATTAAACATCACAAAAATCCCGGCCCAAAGTCCTTGCAAGGCTTAATTCGTGTCCATCCACCACAAAAAAGCCAGCAGGTAAGAAATCAACAATCCTGGCTAATTAGCATATAGCTGGAATAAATAAAAGTTAAGACCCAGCCGTATATTATGAGATATAGAAAGAAAACATAATATGCATCATTGCCATCCCAAATACCTGCCAGTATATTTTAACCCGGATTATGCACTTCAAATGCCTGAAAAGAAGCAATTTACATTGAACAAAAAGCATTTTGAACGGAATTTTATTGCCGCATGGCCCGGTGCAACAGTTTTTCTACCTTATAAAGGGGGATTACTCCGGTTGTGTCTTTACCCTCGAAAACTCTCCTTGGAGGCAGGTGTCTTTCAACTTTGTTTCCACTTTTTCCAGGGCAAGCATAAATGCCTGGCGGCAAGCGTCAGCATGGGGATTGTAGTGATTCATGTCGTAAAATAACTGCCAGGTATCATTTTCCACCACCTCCAGAATGTGCAGCAAGCGTTTATAACCCTCGGTGTCAATAGACAGTTGCCGGGCACCGAACTCGGCCAGGGCCCTGCCGATGAAGTGGGTCAGGGCCAGGCTGATCGCAATACTGCGGTCGTGTTCATCGGGATCGGCCTCGATAACCCGGAGGCCGGTAACCTCCAGCCAGCGCCTGATCCTCCGGTAGCGTCCGGCAGACAAACGCACCGGCCAAAGAACGATCTTGTGTCCATCAAGACCGGCGGTTACGCTGTCGGGGCCGAACATGGGATGGGTGGCCAGGATTCGGGTATGGGTCGGCAGCAGGTTCTTCATCCACTTGACCGGATACTGTTTCACCGAACAAACATCCACCACCAGCGCCCCGGGTTCCAGTCTGTCGGCGATACTTTCCAGGACCTGCTCCATGGCTGATATTGGAACACAAAGAATTACTATTTTTTGGCGACAGGCAACATCAAGGCCTGCAAGTCGGCAGCCGCAGGCTTTAACGGCCTTTTCCGGGACAGGCTCCCGGCTGGCCACGTAAACCTTGAAATCTTTGGCCAGGTGGCGGGCTGCCAGGCGCCCGAAGCGGCCAAAACCGATTATACCGATCATTTATCACCAATTCCTGCAGCAAGACCGTCCCCTCTTCGGGCGGCTTGGATAAGGGCCATGTCTACCAATACCAGGGCAGCCATGGCTTCCACAATTGGCACGGCCCGGGGCACCACGCAGGGATCATGTCTCCCCTTGGCCTCCAGGACAACCGGATGGCCCGAAAAATCGACCGTTTCCTGGGGTTGACCTATCGTGGCCGGCGGCTTGAAAGCTACCCGGAAGTATATCGTTTCACCATTGGAAATTCCGCCTTGGATCCCACCGCTGAAGTTTGTTCTGGTTGCCAGGCGGCCGTTTTTGACAACAAAGGGATCGTTGTGGCGGGCTCCGGTCATGGCGGCCCCGGCAAAACCGGAACCAATCTCGAATCCCTTGCTGGCCGGAATCGAGAGCATGGCCTTGGCAAGTTCAGCCTCAAGTTTGCCAAAAACAGGCTCTCCCAGGCCCACCGGAACGTTACGGCAAACACAGGTAATTACCCCTCCTACCGAATCACGGGCCTTTTTCACCTGCATTATCCTGTCGGCCATTCTGGCAGCAGCTTCCGGGTCCGGACAGCGCACGGAACTGGCGTCCACCGCATTGCGCTTGACCTGAAGGTAATCAATCCCGTCGGCTTCAATATCCCCAACCGACGAGACCCAGGCCACGATGGCAACCTGGAAGAAATGTTCCAAAACCTTTTCAGCCACCGCCCCGGCGGCAACCCTGCCGACAGTCTCCCGGGCACTTGCCCGGCCGCCACCGCTTGCAGAGCGGATACCGTACTTTGCCCAGTAGGTAAAATCGGCATGGGAAGGCCTGGGTATTTTCCGCATTTGCCTGTAATCACCTGGCCGGAAATCACGGTTTTCCACCAGAAGTGCGACAGGGGTACCCAGAGTCTGCCCGTTTTGCACCCCTGATAAAATGGTTACCCTGTCTTTCTCCTTGCGGTCGGTAGTCAGGCGGCCCTGTCCGGGTCTACGGCGGTCAAGTTGAGCCTGGATGTTTTCCCGATTCAGTTCGATACCGGGCGGACAACCGTCAACCACTGCACCAACCGCCTTACCATGGGACTCGCCAAAAGTAGTCACCCTGAAAAGGGTTCCAACGCTGCTGGACATCTCAATGTCCCTCCAAATATTTTAGAAGCTGTCGACACAAACTGTCCACACCGGTATTGTCAGTGTCAAGTTCCCAGTGGGCAGCAGCATTATACAGGGGCCGACGCTGTTCCAGGGTGGTAATGATTTCAGACCGTATATCCAGTCCGGTCAGAGCCGGTCGCATTGCAGCAGTATCCGGATCAGCGTTCATTCTCCGGACGATCACCTCTGCAGAGGCCTTGAGCCAAACCACTTTTCCGCTGGAACGCATGGCAGCAACGTTCCGCCGGTCAAGAACCGCCCCACCGCCGGTTGCCACCACCTGCTGATCAAACTGCGCCAGACGTTCAATCACCCGTCGCTCACGCAGCCGGAAACCCTGCCATCCTTCCCGCTCCACAATCCGGCTGATATCCATTCCGGTATTTTCCTGAACCTGCCGGTCAGTATCGACAAAAGCCCATTTCAACCTGTCCGCCAGAGCTTTTCCCAGGCTGGTTTTACCGCAACAACGATAGCCCACCAGGTAAAGGTTCATAAGTAAAGTTCCTGAAATACCTGCCAGAATCCTGGAAAAGACTTGGAAACACATTCCGGGTCATCGATTTTGATCCCGGGTACCTTGAGGCCCGCCACGGCAAAACTCATGGCCAAGCGGTGGTCACCGCAGGTGTCGATCAGGGCCGGCCCGGGGCTGCCGCCTATAATTTCCAGGAAAGATCCGTCACTGCGGGTTTCTATTCCCATTCGGGACAAGCCGTTTGTAACCGCCGCCAACCGATCGCTCTCTTTGGCTTTCAGATGGCCGACGTTGTTCAGACGGGTGGTTCCCCGGGCAAATGCCGCCACCACTGCCAGGGTCGGAACCACGTCCGGCAGGTCACCCATGTCGGCCTGAATTGCACGGAGAGGACCGCCGCTTATACTTACAGCCCCTGCAGTAGCCGTTTTGCGACAGCCCATCCGGACCAGCAAATCTGCCAGTCTGAGATCGCCCTGACCAGTTGCCTGGCCGGCCCCGTCCACCGTCACCCTGTTGCCGGCAACAGCCGCTGCAGCCCAGAAGTACCCGGCCTGGGACATGTCCGGCGGCACCCTGTAAGTCCCGGGACTATACACCTGCCCCCCCTCCACCTTGAACCAGGTATAGCCTTTACGTATGACCCTGATACCGAATATCTCCATAACTTCGAGGGTCAAATCAATGTAAGGCCGGGAAACAGGCCCCCGGCTGACCTCTATTGTCGTTTCACCTTCCAGGCATGGAGCTATCAGCAACAGGGCTGACAAGTACTGGCTGCTGACCGAGCAATCGACAGTCAAATGGCCTGCGCGCCGTAAGGGACCTTTCACTTTAACCGGCGGGCAGCCCGGTCTTTCCAGGGCCTCGGCCACCACGCCCGTACGCTTCAAGACTCGAAGCAGGGGCCCTACCGGGCGCTGGCACATGCGGCGGTTACCGGTAAGAATACAGCCTCCCGGCGCCAGGGCCGCAAAGGCTATCAAAAGCCGCATGGAGGTACCGGAATTTCCCAGGTAAATTTCCTGTCGGCAGCCTTCCGGCCTGCCCGAGATTCCCTGGACAATGATCCGCTCCGGCCGACGCCTGCAAACAACGCCCATTTTTTCAAGACCGCCCAGGGTAAACAGGGTATCATCACTGACCAGGGGGTTTTTGATTTCCGACTGCCCGCAGGCCAGGGCCGCTGCAACCAGGACGCGGTGGGTGTAACTTTTTGAGCCCGGTACGCAGACGGTTACTTCCGGTTTCAATGGTGCGTTGATTATCTCGAGCATCACTGGTTTTTCCCTCGATTCAGAGCCTCAACGGCCTGCCAGGCTGCCTGGCGCATGAGCTCAACGGGAGCCTTGCGGCCGGTCCACAATTCAAACTGACGAGCACCCTGGTAAACAAACATGGAAAGACCATCAACCACCGGGCAACCGGCCCTTCTAGCGGCCTTTAAAAAAGCCGTTTCCAGGGGATTATAGACAATATCCATGACCACCGTGGCCGGATCGAAACCGGACGGATCGACTACCATGGCCCCGGTTGCCGGAGCCATACCCACCGGGGTGGTGTTGATAACCACCTGGGTCTCGAGTGTATCGAAATCAACCAGGGGACTAAATTGGCAGCCAAGACGTTCTGCCAGGTTCCGGCCCTTTTCCACCGATCGGCTGACAATTACAAGGTCGGCGCCTTTTTGAACCAGGCCGTATCCAATTGCCCGGGCCGCACCACCGGCCCCGATTACGGCCACGCTTTTGCCCACAGGATCGATTTTTTCAGCCAGGGCTTTGATCGCTCCCCAGGCGTCGGTATTGCAACCAATCAGGGTTCCGTCACGATTGATCACCGTGTTTACCGCTCCTATGGCCCGGGCCTGGCCGTCAACCTGGTCCAGCAAATCCATCACAGCCACCTTGAAAGGAATGGTGATACTGACACCGGCAAGGGGCAGGGCGCGCACACCTGCCATGGCCTGTGCCAGGTCCCTTACCCTGAAAGCAAGGTAAACTGCGTCTATTCCGGCATGGGTCAGGGCCCGGTTGTGCATGGCAGGTCCGAGACTGTGTCCCACCGGATTTCCGAAAACTGCAAAAAGGCGCGTGGAAGTGCTGATCATCATCTGGGTCCAGTTTACACTTTATGCATCTACTTCTCAACTATGCTTTCTTCAATGGCATGACCGAAATGTCTTGCCCCGGATTCCAGGGCCACCAATACCTGGGACCCAGGCTCCAGATCCACCACTGATACGGCTTGACCGTCGGGAGCCGTGAAACGGATAGTTTCGGCATTCTGGACAATAGTGGAAACCCGGCGTCCATCGACCTCGGCAATAACCAGCAACAGGGGCCTTTTTTCTATCTTCAGCCGGCCTACTACCGCCTGCCCGGCGTTGCCCTGGTAGTCAACAATGATCACCGGGTCTCCGGATTCAAGCTCGGACAGGTAACGTGTCCTTGCCCCTGTAACCCTG
>JALVQM010000231.1 GCA_027025615.1 Desulfobacteraceae bacterium
CATGCAAAGCCATGCTACCGGTGTTTTATGGCCGAATTCAACCCAGGGCAGAAGTCCGGCTGCCCCCAAAGGCAATATGTAAGAAAACAGGGTGGCTGAGCTGTAACGCGAGGAAAAATGTTTGCCCAAAATATAATACAGTGAATATGAAAAACCCGCCAGCAAACCGCACCCTACTGAAACCAGCGTAACCCTGACCTGGGAACTGCCCGCTCCCAATGAAATTGCTATCACTCCCAGCAGCGTAAATATCAGGGCGGTAATTTTACCCGCAGTCATCTTTTCCTTTAAAAAAATCGGTGACAGGATTCCTACCCAGGCAGGGGCGGTGTAGAGCAGGACGGATGCCAGAGCCGCTCCACCTGTTTTTACCGCTATTTGGTAAGAGCTGTAAAAAAGAGTTACTCCTGTGAAAGCAAAAAATACAAGCAGGGGGATATCTTTTGCTTTCAAACGGAGTCTTCGCTGAATGCCTGCATGGATTGCGAAAAAAATCCAGGCCAGTATGGCCCTCCAAAAGGCAACTTCCATTGGAGAGACGCCTTCAACAAAAGCCCGGCGGGCTACCGGACCTATGGTTCCCCAGAGCAAAGCTGCGCAAAGAATCAAAAGGTAACCACGCATATTTTAGAGTCTTTCCCTGTACCACTGATATGTTGATGCAAGTCCGGTCTTCAGCTCAACCCTGGGCCGAAAGCCTAATATCCGGTTTGATTTTTCGATGTCAGCCACCGATTGACGTATGTCACCACTGCGTTCGGGTGCATATTCAGGCTCTGCCGTGGTACCGGCCAGTTTGGCAACCATATTCCATAGCTTGGAAATATTAATCATTTGTCCTGTGCCGATGTTGAATACCTTCCCGGCGGCATTTGGTACTTGTGCTGCAAGCATGTTGGCCCGCACCACATCTTCTACATATACAAAGTCCCGGGTTTGTTTCCCGTCGCCGTAAATGACAGGCTGTTGATTGAGGGCGGCCTGTTTCATAAAAATGGAGATTACTCCCGAATAAGGTGAAGACGGATCTTGTCGCGGGCCATATACGTTAAAGTAACGCAAGCAAACGGTTTCAACTCCGAAGAGTTCTCCATACAACTCCGCATAATGTTCATTGACCAGTTTTTGAACAGCATATGGGCTTTTAGGACAAGGTGGCATTGATTCCTTTTTGGGAATTCGGGGATCATCTCCGTAAACAGCGCTTGAACTTGAAAGAATAACTCTATGCACTTTGTTATACCTGGCAGCCTCAAGAAGCCCCAGTGTACCTAATTCGTTAACCAGAGAACTGCCCAGGGGATTTTCCACGGTCTTTGTCACAGAGACAACGGCTGCCAGGTGAAAAATAAACCTGCAATCCCGGGCGGCTTCTTCCAACAGCTTTTGTTCTCGAATATCTCCTTCAATAAAAGATATTCTGCTTAGTACTTTTTCCAGATTTGACAATTTCCCGCTGGACAAATTGTCAACCACAGTCACTTGAAAGTTGTTGGCTACCAGGGCTTCAACCAAGTGGGCACCTATAAATCCCGCCCCTCCAGTAACCAGGATCTTGATTGCCTTTTCAGTCATGAAATTTTTCTCCCTGATTGTTGGGCTTCAAATTCTTGGGTGCAACTGAAACCGTTTGTCACGTCAAGTCGTGAATAAATCTTGCCTCGCTAAACGGTCCGGGCTATAAATTTATCTAATCCTGAAAACACATCTTGCCAATAAAATCACAGAAGAATGTGAAAAAATTGCCGAAATTGCAGCAAGCAAAAAATGATGTATTTGCAAAAAACGAAAAGATTAACAATATCGATCATTTCGTTTTTTGCTTTGCTCTCCTGCTGATGGTTTGAAGGCTTAACACACAAGAGCCTGAAAGGGAAGTTTTTAACCAATGAACAGTAAGCAGCCGTCCAATATAAATTGTTACAAATGCCGCCACTATTTCATCACATGGGACAAACACCGTCCTCACGGTTGTCGCGCCATTGGTTTTAAAAGTTCCCGTCTGCCATCACTGGTGGTTTTCAAGAACTCAGGCAGGAGTTGCCTGCATTTTATCCCCAAGCAAAAACATTTGTAATGATTTTGTAATAAGTCGTTTAAAAAATATTATGGTCTTGATTTTCAGCCGCTGTTGAGAATGCCGAGCCAAAGGCTGAAAGTAAGAGCGGAAACAAGGGTTGAAGCAGATATGGAGGCAACGGCTAAATCGGCGTCGCCGTCCATTTGAGTTCCCATTACATATGCAATAGTTGCTGTGGGTGAGGCCAGCAGGATGATGGCTGGCAAAAATGAGGTCGTCGAAAGACCCGTCACCTTGAAAAGGGCAAGGCCTATTGCCGGCATAAGAATAAGTTTCAGAAAACAGGCTATCGCCACCGTTGTCTTGTGGCCGCGAATAAATTCGAAAGACAAAGAAGCACCTATAAGTAATAATGCTGTTGGCAGGGCCATTGCCCTTAGGATGTCGAGGGTGCGAACAACCACAAGGGGAACCGGTATCTTGGCAGCCGAGACGAGCATGCCAGCCAGGGCGGCAGCTATAACCGGATTTGCAATTACCTGGTGTAGAAACGAAAAAGGTTTGTCAGGATTGTTGTGGCCCGAAGCTGTCTGTAGAGCCAGCACTGATAGGGTGTTTTGCATAATCATTAAGAAACCGGCGATCAGGCTGGCTTTTACCAACCCGCTTTCACCAAGATAGTAATATGATACGGCCAATCCTATATAACCAAGATTTCCATGGCCGCAACACTGGATAAAACTCCCCCTGCTGTTACTCGGCAGGGATAGGGTGCGGGTGGCAAACCAACCGGTGAGGTAGCCTGCCAGAGAAGCTGCCAGGGTCATTGCGATTAAAAAAGGGTCAAATTGGCGATCAAGGGAAGCTTTCGATACTGCTTGAAAAATCATGGCCGGAATAGCGATATAAAAGACTATCCTGTTTGCCGGTCTCCAGAATTCCCTGGGCATAAATCCCTTTTGGCGCGCTACCCAGCCTATTAATACAACTGCAAAAATAGGCACTATGGTTGTAACGATACTCATTTGGAAAAACCTTTTGTTATCTTGGCAACCTTACTTGACTTTGAAATCAAGTCTCCGTAACTTGAAATAGAAAGACTATGCTACTCTGGTTAAAAGAAAAAGTCGAGTACATCCGGCAAAGGACGCTTTGTTATGGATAATGCCATTCACATTAATTTGAAATTATTTGCCACCCTGGCGTCTAAAACTCCAAACAATGCGGAGAGTTTTCCGTTGCAAGCCGGGACAACGGTCGCTCAGGTTCTGGCAAAATTAAACATTGCCCCGGAAAAGGCCAAGCTTATTTTTGTCAACGGTCTCAAGCAATCCTACGATTATCGTTTACAGGATGGTGATCGCTTGGGTATCTTCCCACCAGTTGGAGGGGGATAATTCCATGGCACAAGATTTATTATCTGCCATAAGAGCGCAAGCTTTGCCCGGGAGTTTACCCGACGGCAGTAAGGTGGATATTCTTACGGTCGATCAGGTTGATAGGCTTGCCCATGATTTCAGCCTTGAATTGCGCCAGGTCGAAATATCCTCGCTTGAAAATCAGGTGATCCCCCAGCGCTACCTGCGTAACTTGAAAACCTACACCCCTGGTGATCAGGCATGTCTGCTTAAAGCCAAAGTAGCTGTAATTGGTCTTGGCGGGTTGGGCGGATCGGTTACCGAGTTGCTTGCCAGGTTAGGGATAGGGCGCATGGCGCTTGTGGACGGGGATTGTTTTGAAGACCATAATTTAAACCGCCAGCTTTTTGCTACCAATTTAAACTTAGGGAAATCAAAAGTCCGGGAAGCCATCGAGCGGGTGAAAAAAATTAACCCCGCGGTTGAAACAGAAGGCTATGCTCGTTTTTTTAAAGCCGAAGATGCGGCGGAAATCCTGGATGATGTCCAGGTTGTCGTGGATTGCCTGGATACTATCGATGCTCGATTCCTGGTGCAAGAGGCAGCCCAAAAAAAACAACTGCCGCTTGTTTCCGCGGCAGTAGCCGGTTTGAGCGGTCATGTAACAACCATTTTGCCCCAGGACCGTGGATTGAGTTTGATCTACGGTGACCCTACCAGCCTGCAAACAAATAAGGGGGCTGAGAAGAGCCTCGGTTGCCTGGCTCCAGCAGTTTCTTTACTGGCTTGCCTGGAAGCTTCGGAAGTTTGCAAGGTGATTTTGAAAAAAGACGGGATCCTGAGCAACCAGTTACTGCTGGTGGATCTGAATGATTATATTTTCGATGTGCTGGATTTACTCTGAGGGTTCACTTGTCGGAATATTTTTTATCCAGGACTTGTCTGACTATAGAGGATTTGTTTTTCAAAACTTTCGAGCCCCTGGTAATTTTGCAGAGACTTATTTTGTGACGGGAGGCTATCCAGCGCTGCGGCCGGCCGGCATGCAGGTCTTTAAGAAGCTGCCAGCGTAATGCCAATGTTTCTATTTCCTTGGGGGTAAAAAGTTCTTCGAACAAAGCCCGCATCCGGTCGCAGGAACGGATAGAAGCAAAGATTTCCACAAGCTCTTCAAAGGACGTCATGGTGGGCCGGTCCTTTTTGGTTTCCCTTTAAAATTGCCATGGCCGGTTTTAATTTCAACAATACAAGCAATACGGATTAGGTTATAAATTAATTAGCCTTTTCCTTGACCATCTCCAATACTATGTCCTTGGCTTTCTCAAGGCTCAAACGGCTCATGTTAAGTACCGCGTGGTAAAGCTGGGGGTTATCATAATCCTGTTTTCCAAGTCGTTTATAAAGGCTTGTCCGCCGACGATCTTCGTTTGTAACCAGATTCATGGCCTTGCTTCGGGTCAGGTCATAGTGTTCCATCATGAATTTGACTCGGTTCTCAAAAGAATTTACCAGCAGAACATGAAAAGCGTCAGGGTGATCGTTGAGGATATACTGGCTGCCGCGTCCTAAAATTACAACGTTACCTTCTTCGGCCATCTGAGAAATAATAACCACTAGATAATCCAGGTATAATTTTTCATCCAGATAGCCGCGTTCGTCTGCCAGTATGCGGTCCAGCCATTTCTGGGCGACAATTTTAGATATTGCCCGCGACAGCTTTGTACCGGCTTCTTTTTCAACTGATTCCACCCATCCCTGGGATACATTGGCCGCTTCAGCTACCAACTGAATAATGCGATTGTCGGCGAATATGTAACCAAGTTCCTCAGCAATCATTTTGCCCAAGGTTATGCCACCTGCACCGAATTGTCGTGATATTGTGATAACAGCCATTGTTCCTCCTGGTGATG
>JALVQM010000232.1 GCA_027025615.1 Desulfobacteraceae bacterium
AATCTGATTTCCGTACAGTAAAGAGAGCTGATTGCGAACCGAGGCAACCTCGCGCTGCAGGATATCGCGTCCCCAGAATACAGCGGTGACAACAACCGTCATCACCATGCCAAGCCCGACAATGACGACCAATGTACTGATAATATTTGACTTTAACCCTTTAAACAAACCGAAACACCTTCCCAGCCTCCAAAGATTAGTCCCCATTCGCACCAAGTGACGTTTTTTGTCACCCGGCAAACACAATTTGTCACAGCAGGGAACGTATCACACCGGCAGCCAAACAACGTTGCCTGTGCGGATACCAATAATATTCTTATAACCTATTGAAACAAAAGAAACAAAAAAATATTTTGAAAGAATATCAAAACTGGCACGTTCAGTGCTTAAGAAAAGGGAAATTGAACATTTTATTTTTTTACAACCCCAAATATCCTTTAAGGAGGAAAGACATGACACTGAAGAAACTGCAACTCAACCACAACGAAAAAGGCTTCACCCTGATCGAGCTGATGATCGTTATCGCCATCATCGGTATTTTGGCGGCTATTGCTATTCCTAACTTTATCGCCTACCGTAACAAGGCGTTCTGTTCAGCGGCAGAATCTGACGCCAATTCAGTTGCATCTGCGCTAGCCGATTATTTTGCCAATCCACGGTTTGTTAACGTTCCTGCTGTTGGTGCCTTAAATGGTGGTGCTGGCGTTACCTTTACTGGTACTAATGCTCTCGTTACCCTTGCCGGCGCCAACCCAAATGCCAATGTAACTATCGTTGTCAATGATGGCTCAGGTAGATGTCCGGCTTCGTATCAGGCCGCGCAGAATGCAGCTGCCAATCCCAAGGGCTACTGGGATGGTGCTGGAAACTTCACCCTGCTGATTCAGCCGTAATTCACAGGCTACTATCATTATAGATTCTCCTAACGGGGAAGATGAACATAAATCATCTTCCCCGTTATCTTTGTTTATATATGGATACATCCGAACGATCATTTTCTCAGAGATCATTTTTTTGTTTTCTGTTAATTTTTCTGCTGTTTCTCTGCTATATAAATACATTCCACAATTCCTGGCACCTGGATGATAAACCCAATATCCTCGACAATGCCAACATTCACCTCACATCACTTAGCCCTGAACATATATGGAAGTGTCTGCATACCCCTTATGGTAATCAAGGGATCAACAGACCCCTTGCCAGACTTACACTGGCCTTAAATTGGTTTATAGGCAAGGACAATGTAACAGGATATCATATTGTTAATTTATTAATTCACGCTACAACAAGTTGTATTTTGTTCCTCACCCTGTTAACACTATTTCAAACCCCTCGATTACAAAATAAATATTCAAAAAATCAATATTTTTTTATTAGTGCCCTGGCGACTCTTTTTTGGTCACTCAACCCTGTCCATACGCAGGCTGTCACCTATATTGTCCAACGTATGACTACAATTGCTGCTTTTTTTACCATTGTAAGTATTTTTTTTTACCTCAAAGGCCGAACAGCCCCTTTATCAAAAAAACAAACTATTTTTTTTCTCTGTTCCGCTCTTAGTTTTCTTCTGGCATTACTTTCAAAGGAAAATGCTATAATTCTTCCTTTCCTCCTTATTACTTTTGAACTTCTCTTCTTC
>JALVQM010000233.1 GCA_027025615.1 Desulfobacteraceae bacterium
ATTTTGCCGCTCCCTGCTGTTTGCGTATCTCTCCTGGAGAGAGAACAGGCAGGGTGATGCCTTTTTCTTTCAATATCTGGATGACTTTTTCGCGGTTCTGGTATTCAGGGTGGCCTTTGGGGATGAGGCTTTCCCGCACATAAAGTGTAGTAGTTAGACCTGATCTGACAGTTACCGATTTTTCCAGGGGCGATTGTCAGATCAAGCCTGAGTTAACTACACATAAATTGATAATTATCCACCTTGCTAATCTCTTGGTCCTTTCACAGGAAGGACGATGCCTTTGCTTTGCAGATGTTTAACCACTTGCTGAAAGTATTGATGCTGTTTGTGGGTTTTAACGGGCACTCTCGTCTGTACAATATAGGCAAATGAAACACCGCCTTTGGATACCACGCTGACATCAGCGCCTTTTTGCAGTAATTTCAGAACCTGATCGTAATCCCCGAAACCCGCCATATCCATAATTGCCGTATAGCCAGTACTATCAGTAGCATTTACATCTACACCATGCTGCAGCAGGTAATCGAGCGCCTTCCAGTTATTTGCCAGATACGTACCGAACCATATGGGCTCTCCTCCATCTTTCAGGTTGACATCCGCCCCCGCCTCTACCAGCAGTTTCAGCCATTGGAAATCTTCAGCCATAATAGCGATCTCCAGGGGGAATGTACCTTCATCTGTTCCTGCATCAGGATCTGCCCCAAGTGACAGGAGGGTCTTGAATGCAGGCATTTCGGCGTTCTTCATGGCCCACAAGAGGAAGGTCATGCCCTTATTTCCCCGTGTATTGATATCAATTTTTTTTGCCAGTGCCTTGATTGATTTAATATCAGAATTTTTAATGGCCAGCGCCATTTCAAGCGCGAGCGGGGTGCTGAAATACTGGCCGGCATCCGGCTCTTTCCTGCTCATATTACAAGCGGCCAATGCCAACAGGGTGGTGATCAACAGACCGAGCAAAAGGCAATGTACTGATTTTTGGCACTGGTACTTGAGAGTGAGTGGAGTCATTCGCAGATTATAAAAGGACATTCATAATTCCACAATTTTTTTTAACATATTACTTTATTGAAGAAATTATAGATTGTCCTGATAAACGGTTATGATGAGTGTCTCAGAAAAGCAGATAAAGTTATGGCTGTCCTAAGTTACTCCTCTTCCCAGTATCGGCACAAGGTGATAGCTACCACCCAAAATATTTCCGGATTGCTAATATTGTACCGACCCCAAAAACAATCCACCAAGCTTCATTCCCGGTTTCTTTTGGTAAATCCTTTGGAATATCTTCTGCGCTAATTTTGTCACGGTGGCGGTATCCCTGGATTAAGAGCACGATTGTTAGAATGCCAGAAAAGGCAATCAAATACATCATGGTAGTCACACCATACGCAAAGAAGCTGCTTCCCTGAAATTCGTTATTAAGAATTGAAAGGGAAAACAAAACTGCCAACAAGAAAATAAAAGCCACTCCCAAAGTTACAAAAAAAATAAGCCGTATGGGTTTGGGATGGGTTGCTGCTTTGTAGTAATGCCTGAGATAGCCTTTGTAGTGATACTGATAAAAGCGTCTTAAATAACGCCGGATTATTTGCATCATACCAACAACTCCTTATTATGCCCCAGTTGTTTTTCGG
>JALVQM010000234.1 GCA_027025615.1 Desulfobacteraceae bacterium
TGCTGGACCAGCACCGCAAGGGGATCAGGGACAGAAGTTTGCAATTATGGGCTATTTGGAGCTTTGTGAATTGGCGATAGGTGGCCCCAGTTTCCAGCGAGCGTGTTTCAGATTATATTCAACCGCTTTGTAGTCCGGGTCCATGGTATAGACTTTTTCCCATTCATCAATCGCTTTTTTGTATTGCTCTTCTTGGAAAAATTTGATTCCGCGTTGATAATGGTAATTCTTATATGCTTCGATACTTGCTTCCAGGTAATGTTCACACTCATTGCAATTAATGTCGTAAGCAAGAGCCTTTTCGAAACCCTGGCCGGCCTTTAGATAACGTCCCTGGTCGTAATCGATTCTGGCTTGCTGGAAAAGCGCTTTTGGCAGGTAGTCGAGACTGGTTTCATCGCGGGGATAGCGAGCCAGGATATTCTTGAATTCAACAATGGCAGCTTTCCAGCGCTTGTGCTTGTAATGATTTAATGCCAGACGCAGCTTTTTGTTCCGTGACGAGATGGCCTCATGACTCTTTTTATGGCCGTGTTTTGGGCTGTATCTTGACTTTTTGAAATGAATTTCTTTGAATTGCGGTATTACAATGCTCCTTCCGTCTGCCACCCTGGTGGCATCGACCAGTCCGTTGTAGCTGGCAATCACGTGAAACAGGGTGTAGTTTCCGTAGTAAATCTGGGCAATTTTTGAAAGTGACTGCCCGTTTTTGATCTTATGTTCTATTTTCCCTTTTATTTCAGGAAGGGACCGGCGATAGTTTTGAGGCCAGCGTGAATTGGTTTGCGGAGGCAGGACCAAAACCTGCCCTGGTTTAAGCTTGTCCGACTGGTCCAGTTTATTGAAATTGGTCAACAGTTCGCAGTTTACAACAGTTCCGTAATATTTCTGGCAAAGGCCTGAAAGTGTGTCTCCGCTGTGGATTACATGCAGGGCAAATGGCAATGGCTCGCGACCCAGCTGTGAGACAAGCATGCGGGATGCCATGGGGTGATTTGGATAAATTTTAAGAGTTTTTTCAAGTAATTTGCGGGCTACCGGGTAACGACCCCGTTTATAATAAGCCATGGCCTTTCTGAAAAGTGAATCAGCCTTGCCAATTGAGCTTTTCCCTGGCTGTTGCTTTGAATTATATGCAGGTTTAGAAATAGTTGCCTTGTCGGGCCCAGGAAATGAGGAGGGATGGCAACCCGGGAAACCGGCAATCGCCACTAGAAGAATGAAAGCAAGTAGACTGCGTTTCATCAGTAAATTCGCTATCGATAAAATTCTGTTTGAATTCACATTATTGTAGAAGGTTCTTATCATGGATAGGATCAACTTGCAACCATGTCGACAGTCTTGACTAAAATTCTGACCAAAGTTACCTGCCTGGATTGGTAATCTGTTTTGAAAAAAAGGCCCTGGTATGTTAATTAAAACTTTCAGTCTAATGCAAGCTGAAGCTGGCATCGGCAGGTCGACAGGTTTAAAAAGACTGAGGGGGATTTTTTGATGGTACGCCTGGCAGGATTCGAACCTGCGACCTACGGATTAGAAGTCCGTTGCTCTATCCAACTGAGCTACAGGCGCACATGTTGCCGGGCACGGTCACTAACACAGGTTTAAAATAATGTCCATAAAAAATAGCCGGATATGGTTCCAGGTAGTTGCTTGGCCGCCGGTATAGAGATACAATAACAATGAAAAAACAAAAGAACAAGAAACTCGAACCCAAAACCGTTATAGAAACTTTCAATCCTCCTGATAAGGCAAGCGAAGCAAGCAAGTCCCTTGTCAAGTATGACCCCCTGCAGAGATACCTGGCTGAGATAAGCAGGTACAGACTCCTGACCAGGGAAGAGGAGATCGAACTAGGCCGAAGGGTTCAGGAAGAAGGAGATATGGAAGCCGCTTACCAGCTTGTGACTTCCAATCTGCGACTAGTAGTGAAAATCGCCCTTGAATTTCAGCGGTTATGGATGCAGAACCTGTTAGACCTGATTCAGGAAGGCAACATAGGCCTGATGCAGGCTGTAAAAAAGTTTGACCCATATAAAAATGTCAAGTTTTCTTACTATGCTTCTTTCTGGATCAAGGCTTACATCCTGAAATTTATAATGGATAACTGGCGGCTTGTAAAAATAGGGACCACCCAGGGACAACGTAAGCTTTTCTTTAAACTTAAGAAAGAAAAACAGAAGCTTATCGAAGAAGGGTTTGACCCTAAACCAAAATTGTTGTCTCAGCGCCTGGGGGTTTCCGAACGCGAAATAATTGATATGGACCAGCGGTTGGATGGATGGGATGTGTCCCTGGATGCGCCCGTAAAAGACGATTCTGATACCGGACGGATCGATTTTCTGAAAGAAGATACAGATTCTGCAGAAGACAAGGTGGCTCGCAAGGAAATGGAAGTACTGGTCCATAATAAAGTGGCTGAATTCAGAAAACAGCTTAGTGAACGTGAATTGGTGATCTTCGATCAGCGGATTTTTTCCGATACTCCGGTAACCCTTCAACAAATAGGTGATCAATACGGCATTTCAAGAGAACGCGTCCGCCAGATTGAAAAAAATGTTGTCAAGAAGATGAGAGAGTTTTTCAAAAACCAGATTCCCGATTTCGAAACCTACAATCAACGGCGGTAGACGCTTGTTCGTAATGCGGACGTGCGCCTTGCCCTGGATATTTATTTTACTATGCGAACCAGAATGTACTTGCTTATGGCAACAGCCTGGGTGGTGCTGTTGACGTTTGGTACAGGTTGTTCCCCAACCGGGGGGGCAAAAGCGGTCCGAAATATCCCAGTGACTTCCCTTCCCCTGGATAACAGGGATGAACCTGCCGATAAACATGCTCCAACCAAAGACGCTTATTACTACTATCTGGCAGCACAGGAAGCAATGAATTCCGGCCAGGTTGGCCAGGCAGAGGAATTTTTAAAGAAAGCCATAGCCGCCGATCCCTATTCAGCCGAGCTAAAGGTAGAGCTGGCGGCCATTTATTTGCGCAAGCAAAAAATTGACAATGCTTTGAGCCTGGTGGAAAAGGCTCTGGTCGTTGCTCCTGACAATCTGCCGGCCCTGAGACTCAAGGGCGGTTTACTTTATCGCCAAGGAGATTTTACAAAGGCGGCTGCCGCATACGAGAAGGCTTTGGCCCTGGAACCACGCCAGCAGGGTGTTTACATAGTTTTGGGGCGGCTTTACCTGGATCGCCAACGCTGGTCGGATGCTTCCAGGGTTTTTTCAAAAATGGTTAAGGTATTTCCCCAAGATTACACCGGCCATTATTATCTGGCGCGAGCTCTGGAGGGGGCCGGTGATCTGGAAGGGGCAAAAAACAGCTATCTGAATACCCTGGACTTGTCACCGGCTCTTGAAGAACCGCGCTGGCATTTGATCGAAATTTTCGAAAAACAGCAGCAATTGACGCTGGCAATTGAACAGTGTCGCCGGCTATTGAGCTATAATCCGGCCAATTACAGGGCCGCAATGGCCTTGTCTCTTTTACAGCGCCGTTTGGGCAGAGAGGCTGAAGCTGTCCACAGCCTTGAAGAGCTGGGCAGGTTGGCAGAGCATAACCCGGAAATACTGCAACCTCTTGTGAGATATTACCTTGACAAACGCAAATACGATCAGTCCATTTGGCTTTTAAAGGCCATGTTGCGAGGTGATCCGGCAAGTTCTGCGCTGCACTATGTATTGGGCGTAACTTATGATGCAATCGATAAACCTCTGTCAGCTCTGGAACATTTCAAAAAAGTTCGCAGCAGCAGCGAGTTTTATGAAAATGCAACAATTCAGATAGCATCCCTTTTCCAGCAGTTGAAACGCCTGGACGAGGGTATTGCATACCTGGAATCAGTGATCAGCAACAACAAAGCAAAGGCGGATTATTATCTATACTTGGCTGGTTTTTACGAGCAAAAAAAGCAATACCGAAAAGCCATTGAAAAGCTTGAGAGCGGGCTGTCCCTTGATAAAGATAATTACCGGCTGTATTTCAGGCTGGGTGTTGTCTATGACAAGCTGGGGCGCAAAAAGGATTCGATTGCCGCCATGCGCAGGGTTTTGGAATTGCAACCGGAAGATCCCAGCGCCTTGAATTATCTTGGGTATACTTTTGCCGATCTGGGAATAAACCTTGAGGAAGCTGAAAAACTTATCCGTAAGGCCCTTAAACTCAAACCAAATGATGGCTATATAACTGACAGCCTGGCATGGGTTTTTTACAAGCAGGGCAGATACGGTGATGCTCTTGCCTGGATGCGCAAAGCGGTGGAGTTGGTCCCCGATGACCCTGTGATAATGGAGCATCTTGGAGATGTCTTCCTGAAGCTGGACAAGAGGCAGAAAGCACTGGACGCATTTTTGCGCTCACGCCGGTTGCGTAAGGATAAGAAATCAAAATCACTTGATAAAAAGATTGAAAAACTTCAAAAAGGTCGGGGCAAAGCGATTGATTGAAAAATCGTTAACTTGTATTTTTGTGGCCAAATCATATCAAAACTTTTATCGATCCGTGCAGAAAATTTGTATAAGTCTGGCTTTTGGGTCAGTCGTATTGCTGGTTTTAAACGGTTGTGCTGGCTGGTTTCAGCCTCCTGCCGCCGATCCGGTGGCCACATCCATAGTTGAAAACTTTATAGACACTAATAGCGGACCTGAGCGGATGAAAGCCATTGGCCGCCTGGATATTAAAAAAGGGGGGCGGAATCGCAGGGCGAGGATTGCATTGGCCCTGGAGATGAGCGATAAATTAAGGGTTGAGCTGCTTTCTTTTATAGGTCAACCTCTGGCGCGAATTGCTGCTGTAAATGGACAGTTACAATACCAGGAACCCGGTTCTTCAGGCGGCAGGATCAAAACTGTTTCCAGCACGGAACTAAAACGTTTTCTAGGTGTTGAACTTACAGTCCGCGATCTGGTGGCGGTTCTCACCGGACATTTGCCGGAAATGGGACTTGCCAGGGATTCGATTGCCGTTATGAATTCCGAAGCAGATATGGTTTTGCTTAAAAACAGGTGGCATCAGGTTATGGCCAAGGTAGGTTGGGATCGTGATTTTCAACGGCCGGCTGTTTATGAGCGTTATGACGCCGAAGGACATATTCGCTATAAGGTATCATGGATGAAATGGGAAACAATTGAAGGTCTGGAAATTCCTTCTGCCTGGAAATTTGAAAATGGACAAGGTGACTGGGTGGATTTGAGATTGTCCAGGATTTATCTGTCTGAAATGCTTCCCGATAAATTGTTCAGACTGGAA
>JALVQM010000235.1 GCA_027025615.1 Desulfobacteraceae bacterium
GTCACAGAAACGAAACAGGCCCGATCAGAATAATCTGATCGGGCCTGTAAAAATGAACCTATTTAACTCAACAGACTCATAAATTTCTGGTGCGCCTGGAAGGATTCGAACCTGCTACCCTCGGACTCGTAGTCCGATCTTATTATTTTTTAACTTTCTATTTTACCGGACTATTACTAATTAATTATTAATTCCTGGGACACTGATGGGACACTTAGAGCAACGGCAAGAATAAAATGGCTACCATTGAAACACGAGGCCCCTGCCAATACAGGGTCAAAATTCGCAAAAAAGGACACAAGTCTATAACCCACACATTTTTACACCTTAAAAAGGCACGAAGGTGGGCAAGAAAAATAGAATCCGAAATCGAGGACGGTTTATACTTCCACTCCACTGAAGCTGAAAACACCATCCTTCATGTGGCGCTTGAGCGCTATGCACGGGAAGTCACTTCAGAAAAAAAATCCGCCTATGCAGAACTTGCACGTATTAAAATCCGGCATCCACCAAACCTACTGTTCGTAAAGGATCATGAAAAAATACACCCATGCCTGGCTTGCATTTAAAGCCATTGAGCGGCTTGAACATACCCATCTTGCCAAGGCCAACAAAAAATACGCCGCAAACCTGGTGACCTGGTTTAAAAACCACAAGGACGGAGTAATTCAGGGAGCATGGTACCCGGACGCCGTTATCAAAGATATGGCGTACAGCCATGTCATGAAATATAGTCCGGCCCAGGGTACCGGCGTTTTTCGTAATCTTCCGTCTTCCTGCCTTATATATGCCGGAGGGAAATCTTCATCTTTGTACAAGAAAGGATTTGTGGTCAACAAAAACACCAACCTGCCGGCCCGATGCGAGGCAATAGCCCATGCGGTAATAGACAATCTGAAAATGCAGGAAACCGAATCCAAAGGTTCTCCGATCAGCGCCACGGACAACCACATAGCCGTCCTGCTTTTTATGCTCAGTCATTACATTGCCGATGCCCATGTCCCTTTTCACTGCGACAGCCGTAAATTCTCGCAGGGTGATAACCTCCACGGCCATATTGAGGGGATTTGGGAGAAGGAAATAAAAAAAGTTCATTCAATCGACGAGGCCAACGAAAGATTTTTCTATCAGCCAAACGGTTACCCTTTACGCCAAAATGAAAACCAGTTCCAATCTTCCTTTCTTGCCCAGGTAGAAGCGGAACTCGCAAATAGAAAATTTCAAATAACCTGGGGGACCGGCAACAATAACACTCTGGATTATATGACCGCCCTCTGCCAATATTCCTACTTGCTCTCATACCAACTTTTCCCTTCAGGTTACGACGAAACCAGCGTCACCCTTGCCAACTGGCAAGGACTACCCGGCCAAAACATCTCTTTCGAGCAGCTGAGTGTTACTGTTCTTTCCGATGCCGTTGACAGCATCGCAAGGGTCTGGCTCCGTGTATGGCGCAGGTACTTGAAATGGAAACACATCAATGATTGAAGGATATTGCTCCCAAAAAACAACAGCTTTCCGCCCTGTGGCAAGCAACTTGACGCAACACGGTTAACCGCTCGGCGGCATCCACATCCCGTTCCTTTTGTAATAACCGGCATCCCTTTAGTTTCCATTTTCTTTAGCGCC
>JALVQM010000236.1:0-7517 GCA_027025615.1 Desulfobacteraceae bacterium
GCAACGATGGGTACCGCTTGTCATCCTTGAGCACAACGTTATAACGAGGACGATATTTTTTGATAAGATTTGATTCAAGGATCAGGGCTTCCTTTTCGTTTCTGGTCAAAATGGTTTCAAAACTGTCGATTTTCGATACAAGAACACTTGTTTTATGGTCAAGGCGCCCCTTTTTGCCGAAATAGCTTGCAAGCCTTTTTTTCAAATTGGCGGCTTTACCTACATAAATCACCGTACCGGCAGCGTCCTTCATCAAATATACTCCAGGGGCACTGCTAATATCCTTGAGATCGGGAAGTATTTTCTGAATCGGTTTTTCTTTTTTTACTTGCATCAGTATAACTTTGGCCAATGACAGCCACTCTGATTTTACCCGGCTTGTTAAACCGTCACCGGTTTAATCCATCAGGCTTCAAATAAAAGTCTTTGCCTGAGAACTGCAATCCTATCCCGATATGCGGCGGCTTTTTCAAACTCCAGGTCCCTGGCCGCCTTTTGCATCAACTTTTCCAAGTGTTCAATACGCTGTTCCAGAGTTAAATCGGCCCCGTGGTCCTCATACTTTTCCAGTTCTTCTCTTACCTGGCTGTTTTTCTGACCATAGGCCTGATCAAATACCGCCGTTATATTTTTCTCAATAGTTTTTGGCACTATCCTGTTGCGCTGGTTGAATTGAATCTGGATTGACCTGCGCCTGTTTGTCTCTTTCATGGCTTGGCGCATTGCTCCGGTCACCCTGTCTGCATACAAAATGACTTTCCCATCCACGTTTCTGGCAGCCCGTCCGAAAGTTTGGATAAGCGACCTGAAAGAGCGCAAAAAGCCCTCCTTGTCTGCGTCCATTATTGCAACAAGAGCAACTTCAGGTATATCAAGACCTTCTCTGAGCAGGTTGATTCCCACCAGTACATCAAAAGCGCCTTTACGCAAATCGCGGATAATATCCATCCTTTCAAGGGTGCTTATATCTGAATGGAGATAACGCACTGCAATTCCCAGGTCAGAATAATACTCCGTCAAGTCCTCTGCCATGCGCTTTGTCAGGGTTGTTATAAGTACGCGGTTGCCTTTGCTGCGACAATCGATTATTTCCGTATACAGATCATCAACCTGGCTTTGGGCAGGCCTGACTTCCACCCGCGGGTCAACCAGACCGGTAGGACGTACTATCTGCTCCACCACGGCACCAGCTGCTTTTTGAATTTCCCAGTCTGAGGGAGTAGCCGATACATATATTACCTGGTGCACCCTGTTCCGCCATTCATCAAAACGCAAAGGACGATTGTCAAGGGCTGAAGGAAGCCTGAAACCATATTCCACCAGCGTCATTTTGCGCGAACGATCTCCTCGGTACATGGCCCTGAGCTGGGGTATTGTAATGTGGCTTTCATCCACGAACATTACATAATCGTCCGCAAAGTAATCAAGCAGGGTGGGTGGTGGTTGACCCTCTTTTCTGCCTGTTAAATGCCGTGAATAATTCTCAATCCCGCTGCAGTACCCCAGCTCCTGCATCATTTCCAGGTCAAACATGGTTCTTTCTTCGATTCGTTGGGCCTCTAAATGTTTCCCCTGCTCTCTGAAAAAGTCCACCCTTTCCTTTAGTTCTCTCAAAATGGCCTCAATGGCCTTTTTACGCGTAGACTGGGATGTAACGTAATGACTTGCAGGGAAAAGGGTAATCATCGCTTTTGATTCAAGACATACTCCTTTCAAGGGGTCTATCAAAGAAAGGGCTTCAATCTGATCTCCAAACAAATCTATTCGAATGGCAGCCTGGTCTTCGTAACTGGGGAAAATTTCTATTCGGTCACCCCTTACACGAAAAGTGCCGCGGGAAAAATCAATATCATTTCTCCGGTAGTGCATGGATACAAGGTTGTACAGCAGCCTGGTTCTTGATATTTCCATGTCTACAGCCAGATCCAGGCGCATCTCGAGATAATCTTCCGGGGCACCAAGGCCGAATATACAGGAAACACTGGCAACAACCACAACGTCACGTCTTGACAGAACAGACCTTGTCGCCGAGTGACGCATTTTATCGATCATGTCATTAATCGATGAGTCTTTCTGGATATAAGTGTCGGTGGTGGGAATATATGCTTCGGGTTGGTAATAATCGTAATAACTAACAAAATATTCAACGGCGTTATTGGGAAAAAACTGCTTGAATTCGGTGTAGAGCTGGGCTGCAAGGGTTTTGTTGGGAGCAATTACAAGAGCCGGCCGTCCTGTTTCGGCAATTACCTGAGCCATGGTATAAGTTTTACCCGAACCTGTCACACCCAGCAGAACCTGATCCTTCAAACCTTTGTTAAGTCCCTTACAGAGGTTTTCGATAGCATCCGGCTGGTCACCACAGGGAACAAATTCGGATACCAACCTGAAAGGTTCACCTCTTTTGCGCGCCGAGGGAATCATCTGGTCAAAGTTCTTCTTTAATCGAGCTTGATTTGAGCAACACTATACACATGGCCGCCATTGCCTCACCGCTGCCGACTAACCCCATGGTTTCAGTGGTGGTAGCCTTTATGTTGATTAAGCCGGAATTTGATTGAAGGGCATCTGCCATTTTCTCCGCCATGGCATGACGATACGGCCCTATCTTTGGCTCTTCGGCAAAAACCGTGGCATCAAGATTTATCAGAGTCCATCCCCTCTGTTTAAGCATTAGATTAGTATTTTTCAAAAGCTCCAGGCTGCAAATTCCCTTGTACTTGTGATCCGAATCCGGGAAATGAAGACCTATATCACCCAACCCGGCGGCCCCCAACAATGCGTCACAGGCAGCATGCACCAGTACATCGGCGTCCGAATGTCCGAGCAGTCCTTTTGGAAAGGGAATTTCAAGTCCACCGATCACCAGCGGCCTTCCCTCAACCAGCCTGTGGATATCATACCCCAAACCGATTCTGAAGGCATTGGCCAATTCACCGTCCGGCGAAACGTCTGGCTTTAATGAACTCATTATATTGATCCGTTTCCTGCTGCAAATGCCATCACGCGCCAGGCCTTTACCGGTTGCTCTTTGCCCTTGGCATTAATCGGTGCCTTGGCCTCAAATTCAAATCCTCCATCTACCGCCTGGCGGGTGTTATCAGAAATGACTATTTCACCGGGCCTGGCGGCATCGCAGAGCCTGGCGGCAGTGTTAACTGTATCACCGATCACTGAATAGCTCATGGTTCGGGAAGAACCGATATATCCGGCAACAAGGTTGCCGGTATTTATCCCTATACCCACTGAAATGGGTGCAAGGCCCTTTTGCTTTCTTTCCAGGTTATATTGCTCAAGGGCCTTATTAATATCCAGGGCTGCCTTGATAGCCCTTTGGGGATCATCCGGATGGGCAACAGGTGCACCCCAAATTACCATCATTGCGTCACCGATAAATTTATCTACAGTTCCCTGATACCTGAAAACAATATCCACCATACGTTCATAATATTCGTTCAGCATATGCAGGACAGAAGAAGCTTCGGTATTCTCGCTCAAACGGGTAAAACCGCGAATGTCTACGAACATAACGGTGGCAATCCTGTTTTCCCCTCCCTTTTCAACCGTCAATTCACCGGAAACAACCATCTCGGCAAGATCAGGGGAAAGCAGGCGCTGAAATCTTTCGCGGGTTGCAGCATCCCGTAAAATTTTTTCAGCCATCCGGCGTCGCTGATTGAGGGTATACTGGGCGTGTGACCCGAATATGGCAAAAAGGCACAATACAATAATTCTCATCCATATATTGTCCAACTCCACACCAGTAAGTTTTTCTAGAAAATTATCGGTTTGTAAAAAGATAGCCATGAACGAATCAAGCAGCCAGTAAATGGCTGCCAGCGCTATCCCGATTACCATCATATGATCGGTAATATTGGAAATACGCCTGTTGGTTGCCGCCATCATTACCCTTTCTCCTTAATGTCATTTATCGGGCCGTTGAAAAAACTTTACCTGGCTGCAGGGTATTAAAATCCTGCTCAAAATACCATGTTGTTCAAAGTAAGCTGCGGTTTTTTGGATTTTGTCTTGTACTGCCTGAGTTCAAGCCGATTTTCAACAACCTGCCAAGCCAGTTAACCATTTCTGTTCTATTCATCACCGGCAATTTTTTCAATTCAAAGTATATTGCAAATTCTTATTTAAATGACATTTTCGAAAACAGGTTTGTTACCTGGATAAATCTATTTTATTTTTAGGAACTCATCGGCCTGTTTTCAAGCAAATATACCCTTCAAAACAGGCAGCGGATATTCTCAGTCCGGACACTTGATTTACCATAGTTATAATCAAGCAATGCCGGTTGCAAGTCTTAACCGGAAAATATAATGAAGTGACCAGCAGAAATATGCTTGACAACCAACCGAGTTCATGGGAAATTCAATTTCATCAGTCGCCTTCCATTTCCCCCATTTAAACTGCAAAGGAGAGACGGAGAGTTGAATTGACAAAACCGGATGAAATCTCCTCCACCGAAAAGCTGCTTGACCTTATTCGAAGCCCGGGTGACAAGGTTGAAGGCCCTGATGTTTCTACATCCCTGAAAGAAAAGCAGCCGTCAACCGGCAGATCTTTTCTCAACCTGTTTAAATCCACTAAAAAATCAGTGATCGGTATCGATATCGGTCATACATATATTCGCATGGCCAAGGTAATTCCCGGCAATAATACTCCCTGGCGCCTGACTGACTATCAAATCATAGAACTTGAATCTGAAGCCTCTTTCAAAGACAGAAAATTTCTTAAAAAACTACAATACGCCCTGAACGACTTTTGTGGTTCCCCGGGCAAATCATCTTTATGGGCGACAACATCTTCTTCCCGGGTTGAAAACAGGTGCATCAGGATACCAAAGGTTCCCCGGAAACAAATTCCCAATGCAGTATACTGGACATTTACAAAAAGAATCAATTTCGATCCAAACAATGATTTACTCGATTATGAAATTCTGGGGGAAGTAGCCGAAGATGGTGTAACCAAATATGAAATAATGGCCTTCAGTGTTCCTAAAGCCCAGATAAGGGAAATGGCAGACACTTTTGAAAAAATCGGCCACCCTTTGACGGGCATATCCATTGTTCCTTTCGCAATCCAGAATCTTTTCCGGCGCAAAGTAATTGAAACCGGCAACGATGATGTTTGCACCCTGTTTATAGGACGGGATTGGTCTCGCATAGCCATTTATTCAAAAAGTAACCTGGTCCTCTCAAGGGGAATCAAGGCCGGTATACGCAGCATGATCGACGCCATTGCCCAGTCTGTCTCAGCCGGTGAAAGCCAGGCAATCGATAAGCTTTCCCTGGCCAATGAAGTTGATCCTGAGGCAACAAGAATTTTCAACCATTTGATAAAAGGCGTTGATTACGAAACAGAATCTGACGGAAATAGACTGGTTCCCAGCCGAAAAGATATATTTCAGATGATATTGCCGGCCCTGGAACGGCTTGTGCGCCAAGTTGAGAGGACTATTGAACATTACTGTCTAAACTTTCGCAAAGATGGCATTTCCAGGCTTTTCATTTCCGGCACAGTGTCAAGCAGTGGAATGATCACAAACTTTTTGAGCAGTCAGCTGGAAGTGCCGATCACAGTGATGGACCCTTTCCCGAAATCCCGATCTTTTGTTGCCGAATCACCGCCGCCGCCAACGACTGCTGAAAGAGAAGGGTATGTGCCGGCAATCGGGATGGCATTATCAGATAATCGATGGACGCCAAACTTTTTATTCACCCATGAAGAAAAGTCTCGGGTCGAGAGTATCCGAAAAGTAAACATGGCCATACTGGCCGGCGGCATATTTTTCTGCATGCTCCTTACAGGCTTGTATTTTTCCCAGAACTTGTTCCTGGTAAAATATCAGGATCAATTAACAACACTTAACCAGAAACTGCTTTCGTATAATCCACCTGCCGATAAAAACCTCATATTGACCTTGTTCTCCCACAGCAAACGAAAACGTCAAATCATAAAACAGATTAGCAAACGTTACTATCCGTTGGCACTGATTGAAGAAATATCACGATTAACACCTGAAATCATACGCTTGATCAGAATCGACACCGTAATGGAACACAACCCGCATGAGAAGGGCATAGAAAACGCCTCACTGGTCCTGGAGGGTTTGGTCCTGTCTGGTGGCAGAGGTTATGAATCGACCCTTTCCGGTTATTTGCTGAAATTGAAAAATTCACCATTGCTGCGTAATCCCGTAATTCAGGCCAAAAGCACAAAAATGGTAATGGGAAAACAAGTATTACAATTCAGAGTTCGCTTTGAACTGGTTAAGGCATGAAAAAACTAGACCTGTCATCAACCACAATCGCTTATCTGGTTATTATAACTCTTGCGGCCCTGGCAATAATTGTTGCCGGGATCCTGCCTTCTTACAGGTCTATCTCGGCAATCAAGCAACGGATCGCTGAAAAACAATTAGAAATTGAACGGCAGGAAGCGCTTTTTCCTCTTTTTATGACCCTGGTAAAGGATGTTCAGAAAAAAATTCCCGAGGGATTTGCGGTACCTAAAAATGACCAGGTGGCTCCACGGGAACTGAGTCAGCTTGAAAACATTTTTTTGCAGATGGCAAAATATCATCATCTCAGGTTGAAAGAGGTTTTGCCCGACACCCAATCGTACCTCGAAGAGTCAAAGCTGTTGAAAATAGAGCTGGCATTCAGTGGTCATTTTGAAGATATTAGACAATTATTATACAGGATATGCGGATGGCCATACCTTGTTGACATAGAAAGGTTGACCCTGCAACCGGAGGAATCCGGAATATTGCAGCTGAGGCTGCGAATTGCATTAAGGCAGCATGAATGATGGACCAGCATCGAGTAAGATACATTTGTTCCGCTTTAAAGGTCACTGACGGATAATCTA
This sequence comes from Desulfobacteraceae bacterium, assembly GCA_027025615.1. GTDB lineage: Bacteria > Desulfobacterota > Desulfobacteria > Desulfobacterales > Desulfosarcinaceae > JALVQM01. Next base: position 6,883 of record JALVQM010000236.1, read on the forward strand.
TGACGACAAGAGAAAAAATAATACTGGCGTTATCTTTGCTGACAGTCCTGTTTGGAGTTTACGAAGTGTTTCTTGCAGACTCAGATAGCAGTCCGTCCAAACAGAAAGGTGAAACCGCTTCCGAGATTGCCCAATTTATTCAGCAAGTTTCAGTACAAATCAAGCAGACCGAACCGTCTCAAACCGAAAAGTACATAATTACCCATAGCCAATTTCCATGGAAAAAGAATCCTTTTATTGACTCCCTGACGATACTGGCAGGTAAGTCGTCGCAACGCACCCAAAACAGGAAAGACGAAAACAGTCCGCCCCGATGGAAATATTCAGGTTTTATTTCCCTGGGGTCAAAAAAAATCGCCATCATCAATGGAATAGAATACGAAGTAGGCGAGTCTCTTTTATCTACTGGATATTATTTAAAAAAGATTTATCAAGACCATATTGAGTTAGCACGTCTGAAAGACGGTAAAATGTTAATATTGCCATTTATAGATAATCAACCATAATTAAAACGTCCCCAGCTTCTGGAAATGACAATGAAATCTACAATAAAATTTAAAGCCGAAAATGGTTCAAAACAATTTTTCCTGTCCCTGGTGACAACGGCTTTGACCATCTTCCTGGCTCTTGGATGC
>JALVQM010000236.1:7527-15123 GCA_027025615.1 Desulfobacteraceae bacterium
CTTGGATGCAGCTCAACCCAAAAATCGACTCGCGATCCCAGTTTCGAAAAATGGCGCACCAAGGTTCTGGAAAGTCGAGCATGGTCACCTGCTCCCCGGCCGAAAAAAATCGACGTTTCGGTGAAAAAAAGAACAGACAAGGTAAATCTCCATGTTACCTATAACAAAAAACATCCATTGCCTGAACGTAAAGTAACCTTGAATATGCACCAGGCAGACGTGGCCACCCTACTTAAGGCTTTAGCGCGCGCCGCCGACCTTGACATCATTATCAATTCCGGTGTCAAGGGGAAAATGAGTCTCAATGTAAAACAAGTGCCCTGGAATCAGGTATTCATAGGAATTCTCAATTCCCAGGGCCTGAGTTACGCATGGGAAGGCAACATCTTGCGTATCGAATCTCTCGAAGATAAAAAGCGCAACTTAAAAAGGCTTGAGGCAGAACAAAAGATTCAAGAAAAACGCCGTCTTATCGAAATGCGATCACCGCTTATCACCAGGATCATACCAATAGATTATTCTGACGCCGGTCAACTGAAAACCGCCATGGAAAAATTCATTACAACCGGCAAAAACGGGAAACCCATAGGTTCAATCACCGTAGACAAACATACAAACTCGCTTATTGTCCAATCAACCGCAGAAGATATATCCAGGATGGTGCCGTTAATCGAAAGACTAGACCGTCCTACGCCCCAGATCCTGATTGAAGCCAATATTGTTGAGACAAATCGCCGGACGGCTCGTGAACTCGGGGTGCAATGGGGCGGACTTTATCACAACCCGGGAAACAACTATTGGTTTGCGCCCGGGGCCGGCGGTGGTGTTGGCGTAAACCCGGGAGCCGGCGATACGGTTTCACCCGATTCCGGTTTCGCTTTCAATTTTCCGGCTGACTTGACCAATGCGGCCGTTGCAGGCTCGGGCATGACCATCGGGTTCATCGCTGAAAAAGTCGGTGAAAGCATATTGGCTATCCAGCTTACAGCCCTTGAAGAAGAAGGCAAACTCAATATCCTGTCAAGCCCTTCCATTACAACCCTTGACAACCAGACCGCACTTATTGAAAGTGGCGATGAAGTGCCTTTCCAGACAGTAGAAGACAAAGAAGTCAAGATTGAATACAAAAAAGCCGTTTTAAGCCTCAAGGTCACTCCGCATGTTATCGACGAGGAAACACTTAAATTGAACATAAAAACAATCAAGGATGAACTTGATTTTTCCCGAACGGTGGCAGGTAATCCCACCCTGCAGACCAAAAAAGCCGAAACCAATGTAATTTTGTTCAATGGTCAAACTACGGTAATCGGCGGACTGAATAAAACCACCAAGCGTAAGATAAATTCAGGAGTTCCGTATCTCCAGAACATACCCCTGCTTGGTCATCTTTTCAGGGGTGAAAGCAACCGGGATGAAATGGAAGAAATCCTGATTTTCATAACACCATACATATTGGAAAAGCGGACAGCATCTCGTTGATTACCTTCATTCCGGGATAAAATTCGGAATGAATTGTGTTCGTCTCTTTGAACAATGGACTATTTCCGTTTATTAAATCTCACGAGCGAGCCTTTTTCAAACTCACCTGATCCTGACTTCTTTTTTCAGTCTGATCAGCATCGGGATTGCCTTCAGAAGTTGGAACTGGCCTTGCGTTTGAAACGGGGCCTCAACATAGTCATAGGCGCAATCGGTACAGGTAAAACCACGCTTTGCCGCCAGCTCCTGCGCAGGCTTCCCCCCGAAGACGGGTTTGAAACACACCTTATTCTCGATCCCGCCTTTGAGTCAGCCCGGGGCATTTTACAAAGACTTGTCCGCGAAATGACAGGAAAAGATCCCCAACCAGAAACCGATGAAAGCAGTTTGAAAGAGATCATCAAGGATTACCTGTTTGACAAGGGAGTAGCGGAAAACACAACCGTTGTTCTTGTAATTGATGAGGGGCAAAAGCTACCTGAATTCTGCATAGAACAGCTCCGTGAATTGCTGAATTACGAAACCAACAATTTTAAACTGCTGCAAATAGTTATTTTCGCCCAGCCTGAATTCAGGCAAACAATGCAACTGTTTCCCAATTTTACTGACAGAATCAACCTTCTGCATCTTCTAAATCCGTTTGATTTTAGAAATACCAAGAAGATGATTGACTACCGGTTGAAACGCGCCGGATCCCAGGCAGACTGGCAGTATTACTTCACCCGGTCGGCAATGCGGGCCATTTATAGAATTTCCAAGGGATACCCTCGTAAAATTATAAATATATGCCATCATTGCTTTCTGGGGATGATCGTCAAGGATGCAAAGAAAATTACCCGCAGCCTGGTCATCGCTACGGCCAAACGCAATCTTATACAAGTGCCTTTATCCTTAAAACTGGCTCCGGGATTCTGGATCGTTTCAGCCACAATCGTCATTTTTGCCGTCTACATAATAATCTGGCACCCCATGGGTATCTCAGAACAGCCTGGATTGCAGCCACATGAATCTGGATTGAAAAAACACCTTTTGTCCACGGCAGCAAACGCGGAACAAGGGGCAGAAAATCTTAAAAACGACAAGCAGATCATAGCCGAAACCACAAAGACCGACCCCTCTGTAAAGCAGGTATCACAAACACCTCAAAACAAAGCGGCAACTGAAAATCAAACCAGTCAAGATACCGGTTCGGACCGGGTTCCGGTTCCAGCTGAATCCATGCCGAAGCCGCCTGAGAATATAGGAAAAATAAAAGTTCGTCCCAACGACACACTGGCTGATTTGATAGCCACAATTTACGGCTCTTTTGATCCCGCCATTCTCAGCAAGCTCCTTGAATTGAACCGGCATATAAGAAATCCAAACAGTATCCGCATAGGAGAACAGCTCATATTCCCGGCCACCCCTGTCCGCCAGCAGCCGGCCGGTTTAAAAGTCAGCTGGATAAGGATCGCTCAAAGCCCAACGTTGGCAACTGCTGTTGAATTGCTTGGGCAACTCAGACGTCTTAATACAATTCCCCTGCGCCTGATGGTCAGTTGGAATCCAGACAGGGGAATTGCCTATGAAATACTGGTTCGAGGATATTTTGAATCTTCATCCTCAATCGAGCAGGTAACCAAGCAACTTGTAACTCTTCCGGGACAAACTATTACCCGTTTGGCAGGATGGCCTGAGGACACCACTTTTTTTTGTGATCCTTACAATGAACCCTTTTTGCTCCCGGCAAGCTACAATCAACAGTCAGGATAACAGAACCGTGAGAAACAAGAAAAAATTAGGTGAAATGCTGTTGGAGGCCGGCCTGCTTACCAAGGCCCAACTTAACCAGGCTGTTATAGGCCACAAACGGAACAATATAAAGCTTGGCCAGTACCTGGTTCGGGAAGGCATTGTCAGCAGTGGCCAAATAGCCGACCTGATCAGCAAGCAGCTTAAAATTGAAAAATATAACCCTGAAAAATTTCCAATCGATATGACGCTTGCCGAAATAATGCCCTTTGAAATTGCCCAGCAATATCAAGCTGTACCACTTGCACGCAGCAATTACCTGCTGACGGTAGGTATGACCGATCCAATGGATATAAACGCCTTGGATGCCATTGAAGTTTACACGAATCTTGAAGTTGAGGCTGTTATTTGCACTTACCAGGAATTTAACCATCTGCTTGGAAGCCTTTACGGCACCTACTCATCAGTAGGTGGTGTCCTGGACGGCATGGACGATATGGAAATCGAACGCGGCGAACAGTATGAAGCTGAACTGGACGCTGACGATATTGAAGTAAAATCTCTCCACGACATGGCAGAAGAAGCGCCGGTAATTCGTCTTGTAAACTCAATTTTATCCCAGGCAGTGCGTGAAGGGGCCTCTGACATTCATATCAGTCCTGAAAAAGATTACGTTCAGGTTCGATTCCGGGTTGACGGCAAGCTCCATGATGTACCTGCTCCGCCCAAATCGATGCTGATGTTGATAATTTCCCGGTTAAAAATACTGGCCAACATGGATATTTCTCTTTCACGTATTCCCCAGGACGGCCGTTTTACCATCCGTATGGATAACAAAGAGGTCAATATACGGGCCTCCACCATCCCTACTATTTACGGTGAAAACATGGTGCTGCGCCTTTTGGATACAAGCAGCGGTGTATATTCACTGGAAGATCTCGGCATGGCCGTTGATGATATCCAAAAACTCGAGAAAATGATCGACAAACCGTACGGGATGATTCTCAGCACCGGACCTACCGGCAGCGGCAAAACAACAACTCTTTATTCTATTTTAAAAAGGATCAACCAACCGGATATAAACATCATTACCCTTGAAGATCCTGTTGAATACCGTATCAGCAAGATTCGCCAAATCCAGCTGAACCGCAAGGCGGGGATGACTTTTGCCAGTGGACTCAGGGCCATCATGCGCCAGGATCCGGATGTAATCATGGTTGGTGAAACCCGTGACAGCGAGACCGCATCAATTTCAGTCCAGGCAGCTTTAACCGGACACCGGGTATTGAGCACAGTGCACACAAATGATGCTGCCGGTGCCATAACCAGACTTATAGATATGGGAATTGAACCGTTTCTGGTGTCTTCCGTAATGTTGGTCTCAATTGCCCAGCGCCTTGTTCGCAAGGTCTGCCAGTATTGTCGCAAACCATATTCTCCTCCTGAACAGGCATTGAAATTCTGGGGCCTGGATCGCCTTGAAAACCCCCAATTTATGAAAGGTACCGGTTGCTTTAATTGCATGGACAAAGGTTACAAAGGCAGGACTGGAATTTTTGAGGTTTTGATAATCGACGAAATGGTGCAGGATATGATTCTGCGAAGATGTTCAGCCCAGGAAATTATGCGGGAAGCTCATCGCGCCGGAAAACTCAGAACACTCAAAGAAGATGCGGCCATGAAAGTAGCCCAGGGGATCACCACATTGGATGAAGCGGCTTCAGCTGTAATGGTTTAATATCTTTAATGTACCCTTAAATCATGAAATTGTAGAAACTTGACAGCTAAAATAAGAGTAATCCCAGGGAAATACCATGCCTAATTTTGTCTATACGGCAATCAATGAAAACGGCAGCCAGGTGGAAGGAACAATCGAAGCCGAAAATGAAAAAACGGCTACTGCAATTCTTGTCAATCGAGGCCTGATTCCTTCCAAGGTAGTCCTGGAGAGCCAATTTGCAAGCCGATTTTCAATGAATCGCCTGATGGATCTGGTAGCACCTGTCAGGGCCCCTGAACTTATATTGTTTACGAAGCAATTCAAAACACTGATCAAGGCCGGAGTGCCGATTCTCAATTTGCTCCAGGTCCTTGAAACACAGACAGAAAATGAAAGTCTCAAGAAAATAATCGTTATTATCCGGCAGGACATAAGGGAAGGTTCTTCGCTTTACGATGCCTTTAAAAAACACCCACGGGTTTTCTCATCACTTTACTGCAGTATGTTACGCGCCGGAGAGAGCAGCGGGGCTTTACCTGAAATCCTTGAACGCCTGATTTACATTATAGAGCACGAACATAAAGTCAGATCTGATATCCGGGCCGCCCTTCAATACCCTGCGGTTGTATTCAGCTTCCTGGTATTGGCATTTTTCATTTTGCTTACGTTTGTTATCCCTAAATTCGTCAATATCTTCGTCAGTTCGGGGCTTGAACTTCCACTTCCAACCCTTGTTTGCCTGAAACTTTACAATTTCATATCTCATTACTGGTTTGTCCTGATTGTAGGCAGTGCGGCTTTGATTGCAGCCCTTTTATATTATTTCAGGACAGAAAAAGGACGTTTAATGCGTGATACCATCTTGCTGCGCATACCTATTTTAGGCCCCTTGTTAATAAAAGCCGCCATGTCTCGTTTTGCCAGTATTTTTGCAATCCTTCAATCAAGTGGTGTCCCTGTGCTTGAGTCAATGGGAATATTGTCGGGTACTATCAACAACGCCGCCATAGCAGCTGAATTCAGCCAAATCACAGAAAGACTCGAAGAAGGCCGCGGCATAGCAGGCCCGCTGAAAGCGGCTCGCTACTTTACACCCATTGTCATTAACATGGTGGCCATCGGGGAGGAATCCGGCAATCTGGACGAAATGCTTAATGAAATAGCAATTCACTACGATTCCGAGATGGAATATGCCATGAAAAAATTATCCGATGCCATTGGACCTTTATTAACCCTGGGTTTAGCGGCTGTGATTGGATTTTTCGCCCTCGCCATATATTTACCCATGTGGAACTTAACTCAGATGGTCAGATAAAAATGAAGGACATCCGTTTCAATATAAGTTTGTATGTTCTCATTCCAGCTATTTTTACCGGATTGACTGTTCTGGCAACTGTTTTAGCCTACAGCATAACTGTATACTATATACAGCAGGGAGAACAGGCCGGCTGGCCGGTTGCTTTCTGGGGTACCATACTGGCATTTTTTTCCCTGGTTTCCGGTATTTTAATAGTAAAGTTCCTGATTGATCCTGTAAAACGTTTTGTCAAGAGAACTCAAACCATGGGAGTTGTAGGCAAATTAAACCATGATACGAATGAATCATTGGTCATTGAAGATGACATGCTCCGCTTTAACCGCGTGTTTGAGCAAGTCACCGAACTGCTAGGCAAGGTTGAGGCACGTGAGCTTTTCCCGGATATAATCGGTCAGAGTCGGGCGATGAGGGGCGTTTTCAACCAGATCATGAAGGTGGCCTCGACTGATTCAACGGTTTTAATTTTAGGAGAAACCGGTACAGGAAAGGAGCTTATCGCCAAAAGCATCCATAAACACAGTGCCCGCCGGGGTAAGGTTTTTGTCGCTATCAATTGCGCAGCGATACCCGAAGGATTGCTTGAAAGTGAACTTTTCGGACATGAAAAGGGGGCTTTTACCGGTGCTAATCAGCGAAAAATCGGTAAACTGGAACTGGCAAACGAGGGGACCGTATTCCTGGATGAAATCGGTGATATGCCCCTTAATGTTCAGGCCAAAGTCCTCAGAGCGTTGGAAGAACAGGAAATTGAAAGAGTTGGGGGGATGCATCCTGTCAAGGTTGACCTACGCTTTATTGCTGCCACCAACAAGGATCTTTCCAAGATGGTTGATCAGGGACTTTTCCGCCAGGATTTATATTACAGGCTTAACGTTTTTACCATTTATTTGCCGCCGTTGCGGGACCGCAAAGAAGATATTCCCCTTCTGGCCGAAAACTTTATTGAAAAATCCAACCCTGGAACATCGATATCCTCAGCCGCCCTCCAGATATTGATGACATATGACTGGCCGGGAAACGTACGCGAGTTGGAAAACACTATTGAATCAGCAAGTCTCATGGCTGAAGTAGAAGTACAACCCCAACATTTACCAGCGGTTATAGTCAAACCCCCATCAACTCATAACCAAGGCAGGGAGTTACGAGGATATGAACTCCAGGATTCTGCAAACCAAAATCTGGATGCACAATTGCGTCAGATTGAAAAAAAAATGATTATAGAAGCTTTAAAAAAAACAGACGGTGTTCAAATCAGGGCCGCCCAACTGCTGGGAATTAAAGAGCGGAGTCTATGGCACCGGCTCAAAAAATATCAAATAGATGCTTCAATCTTTAAAACCCATAAGGA
>JALVQM010000237.1 GCA_027025615.1 Desulfobacteraceae bacterium
CTGTATGACCATCTCTTCATTCATGGACGGCAAGGTACAGGAAAATTATCGTGGAGTCCAGTTAAAAATTGAGCTATTGAGAAATAATATCACTATGCAACAAAATGGGTTTGCACCCATTCGTCTATGTCGGCAAGCACATGGCCGGACTGGTCATGGATATACCAGGTTGTTTGGCCGTTGACCGTGCGCATGCTCCGCAGGATTTTCCTGTGGCTACTCCTCGTGTGGATGTTCTACCCATGGATACAATTTGACGTTTATACTACATCCTAGTTGAGCTATACGTTGCACTGTCTCTACTGATAAATAGGCATCAACCGGGCTATCTAACACTCCACATTCAAAACCAATATCAAAAATTTTTTTTGAACTTTTTTCAAACAACTTATTTAATTTGCATGGTAAATTTTCTAAAATTCGTAGTAATTCAATAATATCCTCTTCAGGAGTCACAGTCCCTGTCAAATTTGACTCTATACCGAAAGTGCTTGATTGTTCACCTGCCTCACTCCAAAGGACAGTTACTTTATCTCTTAATGTTTCTATCAAACTAGAGAGATCAAAGTCTGCTTCAACAATAAAATCAACATTTAGATACCGAGCTTCAAGTATTTTTCCCATAAAAGTCTATTTCACCTTCTTACATCGTGGTTTTATGTGCCTTGCGGTAAACCCAGGAGGGGCTGCAGCTTGAACCTTATTCTTCCAAGCCTGTGCGGCCAAGGCTTCAGTGTTTCCATATGCTACATGCCATGTACTACCCCTTCTAACGTGTTTAGGTGTTCCAATTTGATCATACTGGCCATAACCTTCGCATTTCCATTTCCCCTTTTCTTCGCAAGTATCATCTACTGCTGGCTTGTCTCTAACAGTTCCATCTTCATTGATATAAGACTCTGGATCATCACCAAAAAGATAATGCCCAACTCCTGCGGCAATTCCAAGTCCTGTTAATGCACCTCCTCCTGCAGAACCAAATCCAGGGCCTGCCCCTCCACCTTCGTAAATATTATCCCAGTCATCCCAAGGTGTAATATCTTGGGTCATCAACCCCCACGGATCGACCCAATCAACCGGATCCCCTCCGGTGTAAATATAAGGGTTCATGCCTCCGGCCAGCCCGATCGGATCAGGGGTTATGTAACGTCCCAGGTTCGGATCATAATAACGCATTGCGTTGTAGTGCAGGCCGGTTTCCTGGTCATACCGCTGGCCGGGGAACCGGAAATCAGAATCCCTGATAGTTATCCCCGTATCAACCCGGCCAAAGGGATGATAATCACCCTGCCAGACAACTTCAGCTTATTTGAAAATCAATCTCGGAGTTTATTTTTGAAAAAAAAGATAGTTGTTCAGACGTAAAATGGATATATGGTATTCGGCATTCCTCATCAAGATCAACACAAATTTGCAAGCTAATTTCTCGTGCATGTTCTAATAATCTGCTAACAAATGTATTTTCTTTTATAAAAAAGATTAATTCATTAATAATTGGCTCGAAACCTTTTTCATAGGAAGTGTAAATAGTTTTTTTGGCAATGTTCTCTTTATATTGTTTTCCTGTCCTTTTGTTCCAAACATCACCCTTTCGTTTGATATCAATTAGATAATTTTCAAGTTGAT
>JALVQM010000238.1 GCA_027025615.1 Desulfobacteraceae bacterium
TTTAGAAAATGATGGTTGAATTTTGGTGGGGTATAGCTGAGCAGCATTTTTTTTTGGTCGCTAACGTTGAAGATATTGAGGCTCCTTAAGACGTCCTGAGAATTTTCCAGTATTTTCCTGAAAAGGAAAAATTTTTCCTGGTCAGTGCCGTGTTCAGCCATTGCCACAAGCTCGGCCGGGCTTATATGATATTCCCATAAGCATTCATGGATAATTTCTGCATAGTCCGGGCGGAAGTTGTTTTTTTGCTTTTTTTCCATGTTGGAAAATTAGAACAGGAAAAATTAAAAAGCAAGATAAACAATCTTTTAGAATTTTATTGTTTATTAAATCGGTTCAGATATACGGTGATGTGAAGGCTGGACCGGAGTCTCGCCGGCCCGCTACCTTTCTGTTCAGTTCAACAGACCACGGGAGTGACGGGGTGGGGAGACTGTGGAATAACGGAATAATGCATCATCCCCGAGTGTTGTTGTCGGGGTCGGATTCAGCGAAAATATAATCCGACAACCCGGGAAGATAGTTGTGCGGAACGAGAAACCCCTTATAGCCTCTCAAGAAGAGAAACTATAAGGGGAAAAGGAGGAATGAAAGGCTTACTTGATTTCTTTGATGGAAATTATTGTTGGTTTTGGCGGCTTTTTAATATAGCGAATGACTAGTTTGGGCCTTATTGCATTGTTCTGATTTTCAGACGAGGCAAAAGTTCTACCGGTTTCCGTATCAGTTGGTTCACCAGTAATTAAAAGACCGGAGTTGGAAGATGGATCTTTGATCCAGTCTTTAACCATTTTTGTGATTGTCCAGGCTTGGTAGCCGGATTGGGCCGTCAGGGTGATAGTGTCTTCTGCCTGGTCAATATCTGCAAGACCAAGGGGAATATCATTGTAGGTTGTCCCTGCCTGAACTGGAGTCCACGGTTCGCCGTTATAGGCGTTGTAACCGGTTACTTGATCAATGATCGGGTTTTTACCGGTGATTTTGTGGATGCTGTTATTATATTCCGCTTGTCCATGGGTATTGGTTTGGTAGAGATAGATTTTTGCCTCTGTTATTTCTATATTGTTCGGCAGTGCAGAGAGATCAGATTTGATAATAATGGTATTGGCCGGTTTATGAGGCGTTGATGAGGACCAGGACCAGGTGCTGATGTGTTCTGCCGCAGCATTGGTGTTGTTGTTGAGATTTGTATAGGTGTCGGTCAGGGTGCCGGGGTGATCGCTGTCTGGAGTGTCACCGAAAATTACTGACACTTCACCTGATTCCAGCAGGTTCACCGTGACTGTTGCCATGTTCGATGAGACTGTTCCATCACTGGCAGTGAATGTAAAGGTATAAGGAGAATCCATACCGTTTTTCGGCGTGATGCTGAAAGCACCAGATGCAGCGTCGGTAAGGGTAACCACCTGTTCGGGATCAGATTCTATTTGGAATGTTAAAGTATCGCCATCGGCATCATTTGCATGCAGGATCCCGGTTGTTGCCTGGTCAAAAACAGCATTGAATGTTTCGTTTTGTGCTACCGGTGCATCATTAACCGGGTTTATGGTAATGGAAACCGTGGCCGTGTTTGAATTTATCTGTCCGTCAGAGACCTGGAATGTAAAGCTGTCTGTTCCTGTTGC
>JALVQM010000239.1 GCA_027025615.1 Desulfobacteraceae bacterium
GTGCGGCGGGCATTTATGGTGAACAATTTGAACAGGCGTTTGATGTACTACTGGTTTCCTGCGCGGGGCAGGATATTGACCAATCTTTTCCAGTTGAAATTTTATAATTTCTGGGATGCTCTTACCCGCCAGCGGACAGATGGAGCCCTGGTGCGCCTGACAACCCCGGTATATCCTTCTGAATCCGTTGCAAGGGCGGAAAAGAGGCTGGAAACTTTTGCAGGCAAGGTGGTGCCGCTTCTTGGCGAATTTCTTCCTGACTAAAAAGTTTGTTTAAGATTTTTCATTGACTATTTTTACTAGCATACTGCTTTCCCTGTTTATTACTATCGGCTTGATGTCGATTTTAAAAACAGTTGCCATCAAAGTCAGGATTGTCGATCTGCCAAGCGAAAGAAAAATCCATGACCGTCCGATTCCTAGGATAGGCGGAATTTCCATGGCTGTGGGGATACTGGTGCCGGTTGCCTTTTTCGGTACCCTGGACAGGTTTGAAACCTCGTTGCTCCTTGGAAGTTTAATCCTGGTGGCTTTTGGTGTGCTTGACGACAAGTATGATCTTAAACCCGAAGTAAAGCTGCTTGGGCAACTGGTTGCTGCTTCGATTGTAATCTTTTACGGCGGTCTGGTGATCCGCTGTCTGGGAGATATCGTTCCAGGAAACTGGATGATGCCTGACTGGTTGGCGGTTCCCTTTACTTTTCTTGCCATGGTAGGGGTAACCAATGCCATTAATCTTTCAGATGGACTTGATGGTTTGGCAGGTGGCATATCCATGATTGGTTTTTTGTTTATCGCCTACCTGGCATACCGTACCGGCCATTCTGATTTAGCCCTGATTGCAGCGGCCGTGGTTGGAGCCATTTTCGGTTTTTTGCGGTTCAATACCTATCCTGCAACGGTTTTCATGGGAGATGCCGGAAGCCAGTTGCTGGGTTTTCTGGGCGTCAGCCTGGCCCTGGCCATTACCCAGGAGCATACCGCCCTTAACCGGATGCTGCCCTTGCTGCTGCTCGGGTTTCCGATCCTGGACACACTCACTGTGATGGTGGAGCGTAAGAAAAATGGCAGGCCGTTGTTTGCTGCCGACAAGAATCATTTCCACCATAAGCTGATGCGGCTTGGCCTTTATCATACCGAGGCGGTGGCGGCTATATACCTTATGCAGTTTGTCCTGGCCTTTTACGCATACGTTTTCCGTTATTATTCTGAACTTTATCTCTTCTGTTTTTACATCCTGTTTTGCGGGACGGTTATTTTTGTGGTTCACTTGGCCGAGGTAAAAGGTTGGAGCTGGCATGACCGGAATGGTTTTGATAAGGTAGTCAAGGGACGGCTGAAGGTGTTTAAGGATCGGCATGCCTTGATCAAGTTTTGTTTCCATACTCTGGAGATCCTGGTGCCCAGCCTTATGCTGGCAACCTGCCTGATGGCCAAAGATATACCTAACTATATTGGATGGTTGGCCATGGTTGTTGTTATTGCCATGTGCTTTATATGGTGGCTCAATGATAAATGGCTGCCAGTCCTGTTGCGGATGGTTTTATACATCGCCATACCTTACGTTGTTTACCTGGCAGACCTTGGGGTTGACAGATGGCTGGCCCCCAGAGCCGGCAA
>JALVQM010000240.1 GCA_027025615.1 Desulfobacteraceae bacterium
TTTTAATCTGGAGGATTTTATGAATAAATTCAGGATTATTTCCTTGGCCTTGGCATTTCTCTGCATGCCCTTATTGGCCATAGAGGGAAGTTGCTGCGTGGGAAGGGTTCTGACTGTAGCAGTGGACCAGTCTGTTGATCAGAACGTACTTGGTAACATGCTGTCGGTATTTATCAACGAACGTACAGGTACTACCGTGCAGCTTAAGAAAGTAGCAAGCATTGCAGACAGCTTCAGGCTGGTAAAAGATGGTGATGCGGATATCTTCATAAGCTATATCGGCGCTTCCATGCCCGGGCAGGAGAAGATGCTTTCAGCAGGCTCTCCTGAGGAGACCTACTCACTGGTGAAACAGTATTACAGGGAAAATTATGGCATGGTATGGTTAAAACCTTACAGATATCACGGGCCTGTAATGAAAGGCCAGGTTGCCTCACCTGATTCAGGTTCCCTTGCCGCAGTGGTTACCACACGCAAAGTCCTTGACCGGTTTCCCATTCTTGACCGCGTAATTAACAAGCTCAGTGACCGCATAGATGATGGCACAATGAATAATCTCATTAAAGGATCTGCTTCAGGAGATATTGAGAAGATAATCAAGGATTTCCTTAAAAAAAGAAATATGATTTAGTATGGTGCTAAATTTTATTTATCTAATATTACTTGACGGAACCTGTCTGTTCTGCGACAATGCTACCACGTCCGGACAGGCTGCGGCCATATATCCGGTTAAAAATTCAATAACAAGGGTATCTGCCCACAGGGTACCGCATCTGCTGCGTTGTCGGGGGCTCGAAGTACGGGGGAAGTACGCCTTCGCCCCCTCCGCCTTCTTGCATTTGCAGCACCCTGTGAGCAGATACTAACAAGGTATTTTTTTATGAAGCATATATCTGCGGCAATACTGCTGTCATTACTGATTATTGGCCTCCTTGCTGCCTGCAATGAGGAGCAGTCAGACACTTCCTCCAGGGCGGCTGACCAGAAGCCTGTAAAAATAGGTTTCATGATCTGTGATAATATTGAGGCTTCGAGGGCCAGGTTTGCGCCTTTTACTGCCTATCTCAGTGAAAAAGCCGGGCGTCCATTTCAGATGGTCCTTGCCAATACATTTGAGTTTGAAGACCTGGCAAGAGAAAAAAAGGTGGATTTTGTTCATGTTAATTCCATCATAGCCATTGTCCTGCAGAAAAATTTCGGCCTTGATATGCTGGCAGTGGATGCCAGGGGGCGAAATGGACATATGTCCACAGGGACTATAATTTCCCGCCGGGGCAGCGGCATCAAGACCATAGATGACATGAAGGGTAAGAGCATGATATTCGGCCCGGCCCTTGCTCCATTTGGCTATATGGCACAGTATTCAATGATGCTGGAGCATGGTTTTGATCCTGAGACAGACCTTTCCTTCTATGCCATTCCCCCTGGGGCCGGAAAGCATGAGAAGGTGGTGTATGGCGTCTATTTCGGGAAATACGATGTAGGTGCCGCTCCGAGGATAGACCTTGATCTTATGCTTCATGAACATAAGATAAGCGAAAGAGATTTCAATATAGTGGCTGAGAGTGTTCCCATGCCTTACTGCACTGTGGGTGCTTTGCCCCATGTACCTGAAAAAC
>JALVQM010000241.1 GCA_027025615.1 Desulfobacteraceae bacterium
AGTTTGGTACCAGCAATCCTGAACACCCAATTATTCTTTGGGTTAATGATTTGCCCGAAGATGTTACTGACAAGCATATCCATGCCCAAATGCAAACAAATGGTATTAAAAAGTCGGATGGCGCCGGGCAGGAATGGTTTTATGCTTCAACAGACGATGTAAAAAAAGCCTTTAATGAAGTTGTCTATGGCGCTTCAAGAGTTGAAAACTACAATCCCAGGAAGGAGCAACAGGCTGCTATTGATAAAGCCTGCCGCTGGTTCTTTGGCGATCACCCAGAAGGGGCTTTCAGGTCGGCCATTCATAAAGACCGATTTCTGTTAAATGCCAAAATGCGCTTTGGAAAATGCTTTACCGGGCTGCATATCGCCAAAGCAATTGAGACAAAAAATACATTGATTGTGACCTATAAGCCGGAAGTGATCGGTGAATGGATGGAAGCAGTCAATGGCCATGTTGATTTTACAGGCTGGCTGGGTATCCGCGCCAAAAAAAGAAATAACAATAGTATCGAACCTTGCCTCGCTGATACAGGGGATTTTCCTGACCATGATGGCCCTATGGTATTGGGGATTTCTCTACAGGATCTGGCTATCGATACAGAAGGCAACACCAAGATTCGACTGGAAAAAGTCGTTAAGACACGCTGGGATTTGGTGATCTTTGACGAAGTACATTTTGGCAGCCGTACCGATCGTGCCCGGCATATCCTGAACAACCTCAAACATGATTTCCGCCTTGATCTTTCTGGCACGCCTTTCCGGTTGATCCAGGAAGATGATTTCTGTTCCCAGCAGGTCTTTACCTATAGCTATCTGGATGAACAGAAAAACAAACAGGAAGAAATCCAGAATGATCCGGAAGGTACGCAAACTTATGTTTACAGGGAAATGCCAGATCTAAATATCTCGACCATAGAGATTACCCAGGAAGACATTGACGAGCAACGAGAAACATTCTTAACGGATGATCTGGATTTCTCATTGAACGAACTTTTCAAGGCCAATAGAAGTGGTTTTATCTATAACGATGCCGTTGAGCATTTCCTGGATGGCTTAGTAAAGGCAGGACATGACGCACGGGCTATTAGCGTTTTTGGCAAACTCGGTAGCCAATTGGGTACGCCACCTGTTCGGCATAGCGTCTGGTGGTTGAATCGTGTTGATTCGATATCCGCACTGGTCAAAAAACTGAAGGCGCATCCTTACTTTTCCAGATTTGAGATTATTAACGCTTCTGGTTGCGAAAAAAATGACAATGACGAGGATTCAGTGATTGCGCGTGACAAGAGCGTTATTGAAGAAAAAATTCAGGCCGTCAATGACAACCCTGACAAGTTGGGCACCATCACTCTGACATGCCGCAGGTTTCTGACCGGCGTCACCATCAAGGAATGGGACAGTATCCTGGTGCTGAATGATGTCAAATCGGCAGAATCCTACTATCAGGCAATTTTCAGGGTTCAATCGGCCTGGGTAGACAAGGCAACCAGAAAGGTTATCAAGCCTTGTGCCTGGGTTTTTGACTTTGCAATCTCACGCTGTCTGCGTCTGACCTATGAGTATGCGAACGCATTAGCAGATCAGCTGGATCAACAGGACAGTCATGAC
>JALVQM010000242.1 GCA_027025615.1 Desulfobacteraceae bacterium
ATGTAAAGGGGAGTAATTCGGGAATAGACAGGGCCGTGGAAAAAATTGAAGCGTTAAATCGATATCTGAGGCAGCCGATGGATACATATATTTCTTATGAACAAAGCCTGGCTGAACTTGAACAAGTTGTAAATTGAACAAATAGATTGGTATGCGTTGGAAATGGAAAAGTTCAAATATGACGCAGTTTTGAAATACAGAAAGTTTCAGGAGGAACAGCTTCAAAGAGAATTGTTTGATGAAAAGTGCAAATTAATAGCTGAAAGGCAATGTCTGGAAAACCTTGAAAAAGAACTTGAGACATCCAGGGAAACTTTAAAAAAAACTTGCACAGAAAAACCTCTAAACAGTGAAATATTATTAATGCATGAAAGATTCTTAGACCAACTGTGTATCAAAATAACACAGCAGATACAGATAGTAAAAGATCAAGAAGAGCAATACCATGGAAAACGGGCTGAGGTCCTAGAGGCAATGAAAAATCGTAAGTCGCTTGAAAAGGTTAAAGAGAACTGGATTGAAGAGAAAATCGATCTGGAAAGAAAACAGCAAGCCAAGTTTCTAGATGAACTTGGCGTTAACAGATTCATACGGGAACAAAAAAGCGGGGCAGATAAATGCAAACAATAATACAATTAAAGCAGGTTGTTGATTTACAAAACACGATGGGCTGTGAGTGTTCTGTCAACAATGAAGGTATTGCCGAGGTGGAGGTTGTAAATGAAAAAAATTTTGAATCCTTGGTAGAAGGCCTGCTTGAAGAGGGTACAGACAAATATCCCGATCAGATAGAAAATAGAAAAGAAGAAAATACCGATTGCCTGCCTGGATTGGTTGGATTGCCTGGGCTTGTAACGGAAAAACTTGAACAGAATTTGCAGAAAACAGCTGAAGGGCAGGCGGGGCAGGGTCAAAAAAAAGAACAAGAAAGTATGGAATATTGTCCAACAGAGGATATTACAAGCACAAAGAACCCTTCCAAAAAATTAAAAGAAAGCTTGCCGAATGGCAAGCCGGATATAAAAGGAACAGATATTACCCGGGCATTCGATATAATAACAGATAGGGATTTGAATGATAACGATCAAGGTATGGTTGGTGACGCGTACAAAAAAGCATCAAAAAATGAATTCAATCAATTGGATTCCGGGATATATGATAAAAAAGAAAATTTGTCTGGAAATGAATTCCCATCGGTTATTGTCAGCCAGAAGCAAAAGGTGATTGCCAAATCGATTCAAGACATTAAGAGTAAAAAATTCAAAGAAACAATATCGACCAAGGATTTTAGGAAAATAAACAGATTTGATATGCCGGAAAACCAAAAGCGACAAAAAGATATTGCTCAAAAAGTTGATCAATCAGAAGCAGCTTTCAAATTGGTAAATAAGATGTCGGTTGACACCGGTAGACAGGCACAAAATTACGGAAACCATCCTGGCGGCAAAGCAAAGGTCGACGATTTAAAGTCAAAAACCCCAACAACTGAATCTTATCAAGGTCGTCCGCAGATATTAACGAACAAGTTTGTCGATTCGCAGGATCTGTCAGGACAACTGAATCAAATAAACAACAAAAATTCGAGACATGAGTTAAAACCAAGCAAGACCCTCGAAAGGAATGTAATTCAGCAAGCTGTTGCCAGGATAAGACTCAACAAAGCTAGAGTTCCATCAAGAGCAAACATAAAACTTGAACCCGAATATCTTGGGAAATTGAAAGTTGAATTGCGAGCAGACGGGCATCAGATCAGTATTAAAATGGTAGCCGAAACCCACGTGGCAAAAGATATGCTGGAGGCGAACATGGCTTTTTTAAAAAATGAGCTTCAGCAACAGGGTCTTGACCTGAAAAACGTAGAAGTGTTTGTCGCGAGAGATGCAAATTACGGAAATCAACGGGAACCCAGGCGAAGATCAAAAGATAACAAAAAATTAAATCCGCCTGAAATTGCAGATATTGAAGAAGGGATTTCAGACAGTGACGGCAAGACAAGAAATAAAATTGTCAACAACGGTGAGGTAGACACTTTTGTCTAAAATACCTCGATCCGGTCAGAGCCTGACAGGAGGAACTAAAAATGAGTATAGAAGGACTTCAGAGTGTGCCGTCCAAGGCTGCATTGGTTGCTGATTCCAACAAAAAAACACTGGGGAAAAATGATTTTCTGAAAATGCTTGTAGCCCAGCTCCAGGCACAGGATCCGCTTAATCCAATGGACAGCACCGGTTTTACTGCCCAGCTTGCTCAATTCAGCAGCCTTGAGCAACTCCAGAATATTAACGCCAACCTTGCATCAATGAAAAATACACAAAGAGCAACTACAAATGCTAAGTCTGTGGACTTCATAGGAAAAGTAATAACAGCTAGTGGAAATAATTTTGCTCTTAAAAGCGGAGAAGAAACAAGCCTGAATTACAGTCTGGAACAGGATGCTGAATCTGTTTATCTGAAAATCTACGACCTTGATGGTAATTTCGTGCAAGATCTTGAATTGGGCGCACAGGCCTCGGGCAAATACGTGGCAGGCTGGGATGGAAGAAATTTTAAAGGGCAGAGCATGCCCAGCGGGCGATATTCTTTTGAGGTGATGGCAGTTGATTCAAAGGGCGATGTTGTGCCGAGTAATACATATACTTCAGGTGAAGTTTCCGGGGTTAACTTTAAAGACGGGCAGGCGAACCTTCTGGTAGACGGTCAGCAAATCGCATTGGGGGACGTAGTACAGGTTATGGGACAGAACTAAAGAGTATAATTTTTTACATGCCTGTATGGCAAAAATGATCAATGAAACAAATTGCAAAGAACACGATATTATTGCTGCGTGACATGGCTATAGCGACTGCTGCTTAATTCATGGGTCTTTGGTCGCTTGATGTCTTTATGATTACAGGAATATTTTTCATAGAATGAAGCATACTTAATCAGAAGGGAGTTTAAAATGATCGGTTCATTGTATTCAGGAATTTCGGGTTTGAAAGCCAACACAAGTGCCATGGCTGTAATCGGTGACAATATTGCCAATGTAGAAACTACCGGTTTCAAGGCATCAAAAGTCGCTTTTGCCAACGTTTTCAATGCAACATTAGGGCAGAGCAAACTACAAATTGGACGCGGTGTAACAATGTCAGGAACAAGTTCGAACTGGAACTCAGGTACTCTCCAGAATACCGAAAATGTTACCGACCTGGCAATCAACGGCAAAGGAATGTTTATTGTGCGTGATTCAAACGACAATGCCCAGTATTATACGCGGGCCGGAAAGTTTGAATTTGATCGTGATCGTCAGCTGGTTACAACAGATGGACTGGTAGTCCAGGGATATGCTTTAAGCCCAAGCGGCGTAATTGGTCAATTTGGTAATATAACCCTGCCATCAGGCTTGAATCAGCCCCAGGCAACCGACACACTGACCATGAATCTTAATCTGGATGCAGGAGCATCAACCGGAGACTCATATGACACAACTGTTACAGTTTATGATTCTCTCGGCAATCCCATTGATCTGAGTTTCAATTTCACCAAGACTGCTGCTGGTTGGGATTGGTATGTAACTTCATCTGACGGATCTGCCACGCCGTCTTCGGCTTCGCCGTATAGCTTGGCTTTCACAACATCAGGTGCCCTGGACCCGGCAAACAGTACTCCGGCCTCTTCAAACCCCACCATTGCGGTAACTGGTCTTTCTGGAGCCAACCTGTCCATAACCTGGGACTATCTTGATGGTACGGCAACAGACGGCAGCTTAACAAGCTACGCTGGCGATTCTGTGAAAACTGCCCAAACCCAAAACGGATACCCAACCGGCATGCTCCAGGGAGTTGCAGTGGACGATGACGGAATATTCACCGCGTTGTATTCCAACGGTTCAATGATTCCTTTTGCCAGGATAGCCTTGGCTGATTTCGCAAATTATTCCGGACTTTCCAAACAGGGAAGCAACTTGTACAATTCTTCACTTGCCTCAGGCCAACCTGTCATCTCACCCCCAAACACCGCTGGGGCCGGGGGGATAGCTGCCAATGCACTTGAAATGTCTAACGTAGACCTGGCCTCGGAGTTTGTCGATTTGATTACCACCCAGAGAGCCTTCCAGGCAAGCAGTAAAGTTATTACAACCAGCGATGAGGTGTTAGCGGATTTAATTAATATCAAGCGTTGACAACGTCGCAGATAACCAAATTTTCTGACTGTTGTGACATTTGCGACTGCGGTGTACTTAAAGTATGCCGCAGTCGCCAGGTGATAGCTGTCCCTTGACCACGGCCTGGCTTAAAATAACTATGTATCCTTGATGTATGATTAAATATGATTCATGTATATTTATATTGATAGTTTTTATAAATTATCCGGCCTAGTTTTTTCAGCGGTTTAACAAGCATAAATCCCCCCCTAACTGTCAAGGCTTTGACCCACCCAAAGTTGATTTGACGCATCATCCGAAATTGCCGGCCTGACATGATAACCACTATAATAGTTATAATAACCTGATGTTACGAATTTTCTGGTTGCCAGAGGGAAAACAAAAAAACCACACATGGCATGGCATGGTACATGCTACTTTGCTTAGTCAGACAATAGAATGAACAGGTTGCTGAAAAAATACCGAGCTTGGCTTTTGCCGGGCAATTCATTTGCTGGATGCATATCTTTTTTCGACCTGATCAGCCCTGCTCCAGCTCTGGTAACCATAATTTGTGAAAGCCTGTTAAACATAACGCTTAAATTCATTGAAGGAGTTGAATTTGGATCTAGCAACTTTTCTTGGGCTGCTTGTTGCCGGTGGGCTTGTAATCTCTTCCATCATAATGGGGGGATCAGGCGCCTGGTTTATAAACACTCCTTCTATGATGATAGTTGTTGGTGGTACTATGGGAGCGACTTTGATAAATTATCCATTGTCAGAAGTTATCAGTGTCTTCAAAGTAACCCGCAACGCTTTTCTCCACCGAACCCCTTCCGCCCTGAAGCTTATTCCATTGCTTGTTGATTTCGCTAAAAAAGCCCGTCGAGAGGGAATATTATCTTTCGAATCCCATTTAAAAGAAATTAATGATCCTTTCCTTGTCAGGGGAATACAAATGGCAATTGATGGTATGGAATCTGAATCCATCGAAGAGGTCTTGACGACTGAAATTATGTACCTGGAAGAAAGACACAGGCTTGGTGCCGAAATA
>JALVQM010000243.1 GCA_027025615.1 Desulfobacteraceae bacterium
GCCTTATCGATATCCAGGAGATCCGTCGACCGGAAGCCGATGCGCAACTGGTGGCTGAAAACATTGCCATGCAGCTCGAACGCCGCATTGCCTTTCGAAGGGCCATGAAAAAATCAATCAACTCCGCGCTCCGCTTTGGTGTCAAGGGAATCAAGATTTCCTGCGCCGGTCGGCTTGGCGGGGCGGAAATGTCGAGGACAGAGTGGTTTAAAGAGGGAAGAGTACCTCTTCATACACTTCGTGCAGATATTGATTACGGCACTGCCGAGGCTAAAACCACCTATGGAATCATCGGTGTTAAAGTATGGATTTTTAAAGGTGAAGTTCTCTCTGATGCAGAGATGGCTATAAACCAGTAATTACTATCTGCCCCTGAATTCAACCTACTATTGAATTTTTTTGTGAAGGGCTCCAACAGGAGTTATAAATAATGTTAAGTCCACGAAAGGTAAAACACAGAAAACAGCATAAAGGCCGTATGCGTGGCACTGCTCAACGCGGTTCTGATCTTTCCTTTGGCGATTATGCCCTGAAGGCAATGAGCTGCGGACGGCTTACAGCCCAGCAGATTGAGGCAGGCCGTGTAGCAATCAACAGGCATGTCAAACGTGGCGGTCAAATGTGGATACGGGTTTTCCCCGATAAACCGATTACCAAAAAACCTGCTGAAACCAGAATGGGTAAAGGTAAAGGTTCGCCGGAGTACTGGGTAGCGACTATTCGCCCGGGAAAGGTTATCTATGAGCTGAAGGGTGTACCTGAAGAACTTGCCATAGAGGCGTTGCGACTGGCCAGTTTTAAATTTCCCTTTGCGACAAAGGTCATCACAAGGAGCACGACGATATGAAGGCCAAGGAACTTCGTGAACTGAGTCCTGAGGACTTACGGAAAAAAGAACAGGACATCCGTGAGGATCTTTTCAAGTTGCGGTTCCAGCATGGAATTCGCAAGCTTGAAAATCCAGCCCGGTTGTCTCTATTGCGCCGGAATATAGCTCGAATACAAACTGTCAGAGCTGAACAGGCTAATCAATAGCATATATGCTGTTGATCAATGAAACACTTCACTGGAACTGAAGAATGAGTGATAAGACCAGAAAAACCCAACAGGGTTCTGTAGTGAGTAACAATATGGACAAGAGTGTTGTTGTCCAGGTTGAACGTAAGGTGAAACATAAGCTGTACGGAAAGTATATCCGTAAACGCGTGAAATATATGGCTCACGACGATGCTAATTCTTGCAATATCGGTGATACCGTTTTGATTGAAGAATGTCGGCCACTTTCCAAGAACAAACGATGGAGAGTGTTAAGCATCCTTGAGCGTGCAGTATAAGACTAAAATCAGTTGGCTTATAACCGGCAGTAAATTGAACGTTTTTCAGGTGAAAGCATGATTCAAACCGAAACCATACTCAACGTCGCCGATAACTCCGGGGCGAAAAAGGTTCTCTGTATCAGGGTCCTTGGCGGAACCAGGAGACGATACGCAAGTATCGGCGATGTTATTGTTGTGACTGTGAAAGAAGCAATTCCGCACGCAAAAGTGAAAAAGGGTGACGTGCTCGACGCTGATGTTGTCCGAACCAAAAAAGAGATCAGGCG
>JALVQM010000244.1:0-438 GCA_027025615.1 Desulfobacteraceae bacterium
GCGATGTATAGGCCGACTGATTGAAAATTCACAATAAGGCATGTGTCCGGTTTAAGATGAAATACAACCCAATTGAAATGAAAAAGGCCGCATAGCCCATTGCAATGAATTTTAAGGTAAATCCGGCTGAATTATTTTTGCCTCCATGGGTAATGTAAAATTTGTAGGCGATCAGATTGGCCAGGGATCCGAACAGGCTTCCAAACCCTCCTGTGTTCACACCCCATAATAGCGCCTGCCAATTCGATGTGAATTTTGCAAACAACAGCGCTGCGGGAACATTGCTCATCACCTGGCTGACAAGGGCGGAAAACAGAAAAATATGCCCGGAATGATTCATTTCCGCGGCCAGTATGATTTTCAGATTTTCCGCTATCCCGAAGAAGAATAAAAAGCTGAGTAAAAGCGCATAATCAACAGACGACAAGGATTGCCGAT
>JALVQM010000244.1:448-1602 GCA_027025615.1 Desulfobacteraceae bacterium
AATATCAGAGCGTAAATAAGCACCAGAATCCCGGCTATAACGGGAAGGACATGGAAAACCGTTAAGAGAACTATAAAAAACAGCACCCCATATACATAGGCCTTTGGATTGATTTTCGGCACTGATTTCCCGTGTAAATCCGTACTGATTTTAACAAGCAGTGACGAGATCATCAGTATACCCATAAACACCAGGGCAAAAGGGGCGATTGTCTTAATGAAATCAAAGGGATGAACACCATACAACCAGTAAATGAAAAGATTCTGTGGATTGCCGAAAGGCGTCAATGCAGAGCCGGCATTGGCAGCCAATGCCTCCATAATGACCAGAATATCTTTGCGATTGATATTAAGCGATAAGGTGAACGGAACCATGATCACCAGGGCAATATCATTTGTCACCAGCATGGATAAGAAAAAGGTGGTGGCCACCAGTTTTAGAGGTATGGATTTTTTCTTTTTTATGCCCCGGGCGATTTTTAGTGTCAGCCCACTTTGCTGGACCCCGTTAACAGCGATGAAGAGTACAAACAGGATGAACAGCACCTGCAGTTCCTGGGTTGAATAAACCGGGAAATGCCTGGTGTAAACGGCCGTCAGCACCAGGCCGGCACCAGATGCGATTACCAACCACTCTTTCAAGAGGAAATCGATGAATGCCGCCTGGGTTTTCAATAAAAACACCTCATCGAAAACAATGCCATTAAAAAGCGTTGTGGATGACCCGCTGATCCCAGTAAATCACTTTGAACTGGGTATGATTATTGGTGATGTCTTTTTCGGGAATCTTTGTTCCATGGTTGGCATCGAATCGCACTTTGCTCATATAGCCGCGTTCATCAGGCCATACCCAAAGCTCGGAACGTCTGATTTGTCCGCTCACCACAACCTCCTCTCCAGGACGGAGCTGCCAGTTTCGAGGCTTGTCCTCGCAGACGTCACCACTCCTAATTCCGCTGCGGCTGTCGGACAGGCGCCATTTGAAACATCCCACCGGGCCGTCACCTTTATTGCGAAAGGTAACTTTGAAATTCAGAACATTGCCGTTCATGGTGAGCTCATATTTACTGGTTACGGCTACGATGTCAGGCAGCCCTGGTTTTTGAGTCATCGTTTTTGTGTGAGATTTCATTTTAAGCTGTGTAGGCATTTTTT
>JALVQM010000245.1 GCA_027025615.1 Desulfobacteraceae bacterium
ATCAGGCTCTCCTCCCCAGTAAAGTATATTTCTGGCGAATTGAAAATGCCTCATGGCCAGAGTGGAGTCTGTAACTGTCCCGGGCGCGCTCTCATCAAGCACAACATACCTGAAATCACCTTGCCATACGAACTGGATGGCAGGAATATGCCTGAAGTCTTCCTCCACCCTTTTCAGAAGGACCCCTGAATTCCATACCGGTGGCAAGGCAAAATTGATAAACGGATGCTCTATCCAGTTTACCGGCTCAAAAACAAGAGCATTGTCGACAAGATCAATTAACCATCTGTGGGCAGGATGTCCGGCAAAGTATTCTGTCCATTTTCTTGGCACTTCAATAAATCCCTTTTCGGCAACCCGCATAAGTTCATCGCAGGCTGACTGCGGATTTTCAACATGCTCCAGGACATGAAAACATATTACCCAGTCGAAAGCCTTGTCACTGAATGGAAGATTGGCGATATCACCCTGCACATAAAACCGGTTGGCATCGACCTGGATCGGCATGCCATCCCTGTGAATCCCACTATAAAAATCTATATCAGCAATTACATTGGCACGTTTCAGGGGATTGTGCCCGCCTCCGACCTCAAGCACAAGTTCTTCACTGCCAATGCCAAGTTGAACCTCAAAATTGCCTGCCCTCTGAACAGGCAGTGACGGGATTATTGGTGTGCCGTCCATGCCTGTCAACTACTCAGCAGAGTTTAATTTTGCGTATTCAGTGCCTGACACCTTTCGGACCACCTTTAATCCCCTTTTGCTGTCTTCATGGACCTGTGCGTCTCCATCCGCCCAGGTATCACATGTTGCGCACAGAGGGATTGCCTTCCAGCTGCCGTTTTCATGAAGGCTTCTTATGTGGCTTATATCAGGGCCATTCCAGATGGAAAGCAGGGGAATTTTCCTTGTGTCGCCCAGCTCAACATCAATATCCATATCCTCGCAGCAGAGACCAACCCTGCCATCCCAGGCGACGACAGCCTGAGACCAGAGCAGCTCACATGCCCGGCGGGGCTTTTTTGTTCCTGGCCAGCGCCTGCTTGAAGGGGGGTCCCGGTATGGACTGAGCCGAACTACATCAACCTTTCCGAGCCATTTTTCGACAAATGCCTCATTTTGTCCCTTGACCTCCGGATATTGAACCATGTTAATAAGGGTCTCCACGGTATGACCCTGTTTTTCCGCGATCTGCAGAAACTGCATGATATTGTTTTCAATAATGTCCAGTTTACTGCCAGGTCTCACCAGCGCATGGGCAGCAGGATCCACCCCGTCAACACTGAATGCTATCCAGTCTATCTTGCGCGCCACCAATTCCTTTGCGAGCTCTTCTGTGAGCAGGGTGGCATTGGTCAAAACTCCTGCCTTGATATTCCGGTTTTTTTTTGCATATTCCAGGATATCAAGCAGGTCAGGGTGTAGTAGCGGCTCTCCCCCTCCGTGGGTGGTCAGGTTGACCTCTGCCGGCCATGACGCAATTTCATCAATTACCGCCTTCCAGGTATCCCTTGCCATGAAACCCTTGGGACGGCTTGTAAATGCGTCCGGACCGTGAAATGCGCATCCCTTGCACTTCAGGTTACAGTGTGAGGTAATCTCCAGAATCACCTGTTTTGGATATAAATTTTCCTGCATGAATAACCCCGGCGGAATAGATATATCGACCCTCGCAGAAAAGCCGAACCTAACCGCATATCAGTTCAAAAATAGGACTTGGCAGACATGGAATGGTCTTTTACAGCGTGTACGACGCATGCGTCTGCCAGTTTGTCTGTCGAAAAAACACACCGGTCAATGGTGCGGGACATATTCAGCAAAGCAGGGAAATCCACAATTTCAGTTTACGCTCCTTTTTTAACATCCGGCAGCGTAGCGCTGACAATATTCACGGTAAAGAAAAAAACAGCCTGCCTGTACCAGGGGCATCAAAAAATTGGCTGTAGTAATTACCGGAGTACGCAAGGGCATCAAATGCGAAAAGGGATGATAACAAATCATCCCTCGCACTTGAAATATCTGACGCAACGCTTACATAAACGGAGCCGCAACGTAACAGACTGTGACTATTCACAAAGAATCTTATCAACCATAAATAATAATTCTTTTCCTAACCACCACCCAATTTCAACAGCCTGCGCCGATACTGCGGAGTTTAATGGAGCAACATATCCATCAATTTATTTTTATCAATGGAAGCGTGCGCCTTTTTTTCGGCTTCCTCAATGAAAGATGAAACCTTGTATGACTTGATCTCCTGCATATAATCTTTTCTTACTCGGTCTTTTACTTCTGCAAATGCCAGTTGTTTTGCCGGTTGCTGGTCTGTAACCTCCAGCACATGAAAGCCGAAACGTGTCCTGACGGGACCCTTCAGGACTTTCGGCTTTGCAGAAAAAGCCGCCTTTGCAAACTTGGGCTCAAGCTTGTCTCTGGCAACCCATCCAAGATCCCCGCCATTCGTACGGGAAGCAGGATCTTCTGAGTACCGGACTGCGACATCCCCGAAAGGCGTTCCTGCCTTTATTTCCTTTATACATTCCATGATACGTTTTTTGGCAGCTTCCACCTGCTTTTTCGTAGGTTTCAGAGGCAGACGTATCAAAATATGCCGCACTCTTATTCTTTTCGGAACATGATAATTTTTCTTGTGGGCACTGTAGTACATCTTCAGGTCCTGCTCGCTGGGATGAATCTTGTCCAAAACCTTGTAACGCACATATGCCGAGGCAAGTTTGTCCCGAACAAACAGTTCAAGCTGCTCGGCGATATCAGGACGCTGATCGAATTTCTCGGCCCGTGCAATATCAGACAATACCCTTGCCTGGACTAACCTTTCGACTAACTTGATAATATTCTTGGGATTCTCCTTCAACTGTTTCACCTGTTGTTCAGGATAGTAACTCAAAATCCTCTGAATATCATCATAGGTAAGCTGCCAGTTATCTGTAGTGGCGATAACTGTGCTTCCATCTTTACCGGGTTTGTCTTCAGGACCGGAAGCTAAAGACAAACCAATAAATCCAGAAACTGAAAGCAGCAAATAAAACATTAGGATTGATAAAGCTATAAAAACAAACCTGTTTAAAGCAATTTTCATAATTATCCTGTACGATATGAGATTCAAAAAAAATTCAGTATCGACATTCATTGTAAGTGCACACTCGTGTCTTTTTATTATAATTAAGAATAGTGCATTATTTCTTTACTCTCAATCAGCACTAATAATCAGCCTCGTAAATAGCGACATTTCGCAGTTATAAGCTAGGAAATTCTTCTATCTGCTTGCAATACATACTTGTCAAATACCTTTGATGGTTACAAACACTCTTTATCTTTTTTTATTAATGCTAACAATCAGCCTTTGTTCATACACATTGCGTTCACCATTATTAAACAGCATAATATAATACCAATGCACATGGTCAAGGCCATCCGTGATAGGCACAAGTTCACCACCAGCGCCTTCACCGTACCGGTAATATATTGGACCATCCGCAATACGACTGCTTTCCAAAGCTTTATTGAACTCTGTAACGGTTGGAGGAGCATCCCTCTTCACAACTAAATGTACAGTATGAGGCTGATCAGATGCTGGCGTATGGGAAAACTGAATAGCCGCTATATCGTCACCGCCCGCACGCACCTTGAAGAACCGAGCCTCCCTCGCCTTAATATCGTAGAAATAAATCTCTCCGATCTCTAAAGTGGGGATTTTATTATCGGCTACTTGGGGAGCATCTGTAATTGTTATCTCTACTGGGATACTTATACCCTTATTATAACCAGAATCGACCATTATATGAATATCTCCCAACGTACCTGTACCGTCAACGCCTGAGAGACTCACCTGCACTGAAAACTGACACGAGGCAGTACTCAAGGGAGTTACAGTGACATAATCAGGCTTGGAAGTAACATGGGCGGCAACTGATTTTCCACAGTCGTCTTTTATGCTTATAGTCTTTTTTCCTGTCTTGGCTTCACCGACATAGGCATAAAATGAAAGCTTATCCGGCCTTGAGTGAATAGACGATGGTTCGCAAGTAGAACTGGAATGTTGCGTCGTATCACCATAAATCTCCCACTTATCATCATGGTTGTTACCGCTGTTGGATACGGCTCCTGAGGTGATAATGTCAAGGAATGAGAGGCTGTTTGAATTGGACGGCGGAACACCACTGCCAGAATCTGGTCTATTTTCATCCTGGCCTACCTGAGATGTCCCCATGTTATCTTCATCAACTTTAGGCGCTGGCGGCGGGTCCTCTATAATGACCTTACATTCAGCGCAAAACATTCGACTCCGATCCTCTTCGGGATAAGTGTTGATTTTTGGATCAAGACAGAGTGTCAGGTTAAAATTGTGAAGGGAGTCTAACTCAGACTGATCAAAAGCCGTCCATGCCAACCTGTAATAGGAAGGCAACGCTTGGAATATAGTGAGTGGCTGACATACATCTATGGAGTTTACTTCCTTCCACCCTGATTCGGTAAAACATAGAATCCTGTTTGTGTCAAGTTCCTGACGCCAGACAAAAAACTCCAAGGGAACCGAAGTATAATCACCAGAAGCAAGAAAAATCGGAATAATTACCGGTTGCCCTCGCACTACATAGATGTCTTCAGGATAATCATTAAGAAACAGAACGGGATAAAGTGATTTTTGCTTATCCGTACTGTAGCATACCTGTCCCAACAGTATGAAGAAGAACAGGAAGCAGTTAATTAATATGAAATATTGTCTAGCCATCTGAAATTTTGATAATCCATTCATACGCATAAAAAATACCTCCGTTTGAGTCGAAAATTATATTTGCATAAAACATGCCACCACCGAAAATAAGCAGACACGAAATTCAAGGGAACGGCTAATTTATTGGTGTATTGGTACAAAATAGGGATGATACAAAAAAGTCAATACCCCCTAAAAGGGGTTGCTTGATTGGGACCCTAAAAGGGTCACTTCTTATTTCCAAAGTTTTTGTTGCTCAATGTTTCTATCCTGGTGCCTTTGCCACTTCACATATCTATTTAGGGCTTCCTGAAAAAGTCGTTCCGAATGCATGGGTCTAGATGATGGCCGTTTGTATTCGGGAAAAATTGTCAATGCTGCATCCTTTTTTATATCGCTTCAGCAGCTTTAGGACCTCATATAT
>JALVQM010000246.1 GCA_027025615.1 Desulfobacteraceae bacterium
GCATTGACCGCTTAAAATTGAATCTGCAACAAGAACTCAACAATGGGCACTAATGCCTGAGGAAATATTTTATCAATGATGAAGTCCTGAAAACAGCCAAGGCCAAGACATGTCAGGTCATGATTGTCAATCCCCAGCGGGTCGGGATTTTGCGGATTACGGCTTTTGTCCTGAACGGTATTGCACCGCAACAGACAAAGTACATCACATGGGGCCGGGCTTTTAGATATTCAATTTTCAGCAGTTTTGATATGGAACTGTTTCTGTTTCACTAGACGCGAAAACAACCAGGCAAAACCGGCAGTTTACCAGTACAGTATAGGCATGCAGTTAAAAGAGGGGAAAGTCCTGTTCCATCACCAGAAGTTATCTTGCCAAGCGCAGCCAGATGGCTGCGGATATTCCCCAGATTGCATTGAAGACAACTACAAGCAGGGGAGTCATCAAACCGAGGTCAAATCCCATTACGCCTTTATGCGCTTTGATTGGAAAAACAATAAACAGCTGAACCAGTGTTGGTCCCAGGCTGTAGACAAATCCGCGGGACAAGATCTTATTTTTCATCAGTGGAAGCAGAAAAAGCAGCCCCCAGATCCCACCCCAGACAATACGGGGATAAAGCCAAGAGGCGGTCAACCGGGGTACTATTTTCACTCCGAGTGCCTGTGTAAAGCCTATCTCACCGAAAAACCATACCGCCAGGCTGTTTACCAGTCCCCCCAAACAGCCGGCACCAAAAACCAGGGTAATCTTTTTTACCATACTTGTCATGGTGATATCCTTCTTGTTTAAATCAGATACTAACAATTATATTACCCTTTTCAAACTGAAAAGAACCCGCCCTTCCATCTGCCTAAATGCTTCCACTCTGAAAAAGGACGTGCCAATCTGGAACAATTTTAAATTTTTTCTAGATTCAAATACTAGTTTGCCGCAACGGTAATAATGAGCTTAACCCCTCAATTGACCATGCTTGAACCAGTTGGCTCTTATGAATTTTCCTGATAACTTCTCAACGGGACAATTGCTCCCGGTATTGAGCCACCAACAAAGCTGTATCTGCTGATACGAATCCTTCTTTGACTAACTTAGCCTTTGTTTGAGGTATCTTCCTTCTCCTGACGTTAATGACAACCTGCTATCACGGGTAGAGTTCGTATTTCATCGACCGAAAGCGGTCCAATGCAGGATTGGAAGAATATTTATTTATTGGTAATGACGCACGAGTTGAACAGACGGCGAAGTCTTGAAAGGCTGTAATTTTAGTAACTTTCAAGACGAGACCATCTGCCCCAACATGTTGTTGGCACCCCACGAATCAGTCACTTAAACCATTATTATTTGTTTTTTTCATATTGTGCTAATCTCGGCATACCTTCGCCAACAACTCAATTGAGACTGCTCAACTCGGTCGTCAATTCTATTTTTTATTGGAAGATTGCTTGAATGCCGAACGATGCCCGCTTTGTCGGATC
This sequence comes from Desulfobacteraceae bacterium, assembly GCA_027025615.1. GTDB lineage: Bacteria > Desulfobacterota > Desulfobacteria > Desulfobacterales > Desulfosarcinaceae > JALVQM01. The sequence continues at coordinate 1,476 of JALVQM010000246.1, forward strand.
TCCTGATTTCCGAGGGTGATTCTCACTTGAGAATACACCCTCTTGCCTAGTTTAAAAATCACAACGTGTCTGCATATCAGCTTGCAGACTGACTGCCCATGCTTGATGGACGGCAGGTATCTCTTTGACTGAACAGTTTACACGTGCTGAACTTGAATAAAGCATAAGCCGGACACCACCTTACAAAAGCGGTCACCAGGGGCACCACACCAAAGGCTCCCCACCAGCTTTTAAAGACGATACCGGCGCCGATTGCCATCAGACCGATAATAATCCTTGCATATCTATCTATATTTCCAACATTCTTTTGCATGGTACACCTTTTTGTCTAAATAAAGCGTAAAAAATTTACCGCAACCTTTAGTCTATCATACTGTCGACAACACTTCCCTTGAGGCTGCCGACCAGAGCAACAAGTTCATTTTTCTCCTTGTCAGGCACTTTGAAGTTATTCAAAGTAGCAACAAAATGTTTGACTGCCAGATTCCAATCTCTTTCCGTTATCCCTAATCCCTTGTGAGTGACTTTCATATCGCGGCCTGTATAAAAACAAGGACCACCGGTTGCAGCACAGACAAATTCAACTATCAGTTGCCGCGTTCGTTTTAAGTTGTCTTGCTCAGCCCCTTCAAAAAAGCGTTTTAATTGCTGATCCGATGCCATCCGTCCAAGGAAATTATCCACAACTGCGGCGACTGCATCATAGCCACCAATGCGGCTGTAAAGCGATTTTTGCGTTTTTCTCTTTTCTGTTGTCGCGCAACCGAAAATCAGGATCGCCGTAAATATTAGAATTATAACTTTGTAAAACCGTTTTTTCATTTTATTCTCCTCCCATCTTATGGTGGTATATGCTTAAATACCAATTTATCCTGCCACATGATCATTTGTTTAGAATATATGCATCTGTTTTTCTATTGTCTGTGACTTAGTCACAAATAGTCGGCACTCCATATGCTTCGGATTTTGGAAGATAGGACGAGTTTTGATCAGGCTGGTTCGAATGGGACACAGCATTGGCTGAAATGCTGCAAGGGTAACAGGTGAACTTTTCAGGGAAGCAGATTCAATAGCCGAATCCGATTTCGTGACAAGGCTATTTTCCCCTGACGCTCAAAATCTTTAAGAAGACGGCTGACTACTTCACGCGAGGTGCCTAGATCATTGGCAATCAGCTGATGGGTTGTTTGCAGTTCATAATTTTCGGCCTTTTCGATTAAGTAGTCTTCCAGGCGGACGTCCATTTTACCAAAGGTCACCTCTTCGATGAGCTCAATAATTTCATGAAAGCGGCGGCTGAACAGGGAAAATATGAAAGACCGCATAGCCTGGTAGCTGGCCATCAGGTGTTGAAAAATGCGTTCAGGCAAATAGAGCATTTCGCCCCTGGTGAGACCTACTGCATTTGCAGGATAATTTTGATGCGAAATGATACAGGAAGCGTTCAAAATACAGGTTTCACCTGGAAAAATTTCATAAAGAGTTATTTCTCGTCCGCTTTTACTGATTTTATATACCCTTATCTGGCCTGACAAAACAAAAGCTATGCCGGGGCAACGATCACCCTCTGTATAAAGCTGAGTGTGAGGTACAAAACGCTTGTACGATGAAGCAGACAGTATTGCTTCCACCAACTGTTTTTTTTCGTTTCGAAATACTGGAAATGTTTTTAAGAATTCATCTCTGGTAACTCTCTGCATAGTGATTTCCTGTTTGTTTCAGATTTTCATACAACATTAATTTGCCCTTTCAACAGGACAAGTAATAGATAACAATAAAAAAACTTTACTAGAACCCAGCGCCTTTCAAGCAACACTCATAGTTGGTCATATTATTGATAAGAGCAAAAGATTTATCTTCAGATCATAAGGTCTGAATTTACCTTTATATTTTAAGGATATCAAAAAAGAGGGCTATTTCCCCGCATATTTTTCTGATTAAATTCTTCTTGGTTAAATATTATTATCCAACATCTTTCATATCCTTCCCCTTGGAAATTATCCCGGCATTGTTCTCTGGATGGCATCATTTGCTCATGCTCACATTAACATTTTTGATGTTACTGTCAGTATGCCTTCCGGCCGCCGGCAGAGTCAAGACTGCAGAGCGCCTGTTTCGGGTCATTTTGGATAACACGCCGGCGTTACCTGAAAGTGCTTCCAAGTTGATAAAGTGAATCACCCTTTCTGCAATAAGGATGGCACCCTGCTGAAATTGGGTGTTATCCCTCAGCTTGTGGCGACATCTTTGCAAGCCTTTTCCGAACCGGTGGAATCAAAAAATACCGTTTTACCGTTATAGTTGGAGCCATGCCATGTGCACTCTTTGCGGAAAACTATTTCTTTGTAAATCGAATCAATGTTAACATCTGATTGGGGCACAAAGCCGATATGCCGCAAGGGAAAATGGCTGTGGGTGATAGAATGAACGGCCTAGGCAACTGCGAATCGCCATTTCGCCGGACTTATCTTCAACCTGCTCGCTCCGGTCGCGTTGTCCACTGTTAAAAGAGCTGAATTGCCGATCAAGATATTCGGCCGCTACCTGCCTGAAGCCATAACAAACACCAGATGCGCCCTTTTTGACAGCAAAATAAACGATGCCTGTTGGATGCGTTCTGCCTGAAAGCCGATTGCCCGGGCGGCTCTTTTCCGCCGGGTAGTTGTTGGCAATCCACAAAATCCAGCTTGGATGGAGGTGGCTCATGATCGCTGAAACAGTATGCGCCCTTTTAAAAGAAGCCGGTGTCGAAATCAACGGCACAAACCCCTGGGACATCCAGGTGCACGACCAGCGCTGGTACGGCCGCGTGATCCGGGATAAAAACCTGGGCCTGGGCGAGTCCTACATGGACGGCTGGTGGGATTGCCCGCGACTGGACGAGATGATCTTTCGATTATTGTGCAGCGGCCTGGAAAACAAAGTACGCGGAAACTTCAAATACCTGCTTCGTTTTCTGCCGGCAATGCTCTTCAACCTACAATCCAGAAGCCGTGCGCGCATCATTGCCGAGCGCCACTACGACCTGGGCAATGATCTGTTCTTTGCGTTCCTCGATCCCTATCGGCAGTACAGCTGCGCCTATTTCCGGGACACAGACCAGCTTGACCAGGCCCAGCAGAACAAAATGGAGCTGATCTGCCAAAAACTGCATCTCAGTGCCTCGGACCATCTGCTGGACATCGGTTGCGGCTGGGGCGGCCTGGCGCGCTACGCTGCCGAGCGTTTCGGTTGCAAAGTAACAGCCGTAAATATCTCCGGGGAACAGTTGCGGTTCGCCCGTGAATTCTGCCGGGACCTGCCGGTAAGTTTTGAAAACCGTGATTATCGCGCCATTAACGGCTGCTTCAGCAAAATCGTTTCCGTGGGCATGTTTGAACATGTGGGCTGCAAGAATTACCGTACCTTCATGCAGACAGTGCGCCGCTGTCTTGAAGACAACGGTATTTTCCTGCTGCAAACCATCGGCGGCAACACCTCGCGCACAGGCTGCGATCCCTGGGTAACGAAATACATATTTCCAAACGGCATGCTGCCCAGCGCCGCCCAAATCGCCAAAGCCGTTGAAGGTCTTTTTGTCATCGAGGACTGGCACAACCTCGGTCCCCACTACGACAAGACCCTGATGGCCTGGAACGACAATTTTCAGCGGGCCTTGCCAACTCTGTCACAAAAATATGA
>JALVQM010000247.1 GCA_027025615.1 Desulfobacteraceae bacterium
GGGCTTGTCCCCGGGACAGGCGGAGGCGCGGCACTTTCCTTGTTCATGTAATGATCGACTGCTTCCATGGCCACACCCACCAAGCCCAGCAGGACTCCACCACTCATGAGATTGCTCTTGCCGCCGGAACGGCGTGTCCGGCTTACCAGTAAACTTCCCAGAACCTTTTCCGGATTGAACATGATCGTTGCCTTTTGTTCTTATTAGGATTAGAAAACAAAGTTGGCTTAAATGGCCCAACTACCCATAACTCCTGAACTATGGCAAACCTGAAAGATTTCGTCAACCAGGAGAATACAATGATCCAAGAAGACAGACAACTGCTTGAAGAATGGGCCAGGAACCTTTCCCGGTCGGTCACCATCGGCCTGACCACCGATGAGAGTGAAACCAGCCGCATGCTGTCGACTTTCGCTGAAAACCTGGCTTCCAGATCTTCCCGGATTACACTTCGTAAAGATTTTGAGGGGGCTGCCTTCCGGCCGGCAATTGTAATTGGACCCTATTTCAACATTTATTGCCAGGCAATGCCCACGGGCAATATTTTGTCGGAACTGCTGAAAATCATCACCAGCTATAACGGCAAACAGGAAAGCCCAGTATCCGATCTTTTGAAGCAACTGCGAACGCCGATGCCGCTAAAAATTTACATCGGCCGGGGATGTCCCTTCTGCCCCCAAATGGTCAGCCGCCTTTTCGAGCTTGCCGCCGGTCATAAACTTGTCAGTCTGGGGGTAATAGACGCAGGCCTGTTCCAGGAAACAGCTGCCGCTGACCGGGTCCGTTCTGTTCCGTTGACCATCCTCGACGATCAATTCCGCTGGACAGGAGTGGTTGATACCAGTGAAATTGTACAACTGGGCTTATCCCGTGATCCAGCAGAAATATCTGCCGGTTGCTTGAGACAGCTGCTTGAAAGCGGTAAAGCTTCTCATGCTGCTGAAATGATGATCGAAAGAGATAAAATTTTCCCGGCACTGCTCGAACTGCTTGCCCACCCACGCTGGTCAGTGCGCCTGGGGGCTATGGTAGTGGTGGAGTACCTGGTATCAGACAAACCTGAACTGGCTGCCGGAATTTGTCATGGCTTGTGGGAAAAATTTGACTCAGTTGATACCCAGGCACAGGGCGACATGGTCTACACCCTGGGTCTTCTGGCAACACCCGAGGCGCTGGGAAAGATCCGGCAGGTGTTGAAAAACACGACGGATCCATCGGTAAAAGAAGCTGCCCTGGAGGCATTACAAACAATCATGGAAAAGCAATAACCAGTATTGTTGCCAATGAATCAATTACACTATTTGACACAATCTCCAAACATATACTTGCTGGGTGCTGATTTGGCACGGTACATGGCTTTGTCGGCACACCTCAGCAGGGTTTTGCCGTCAACACCATGTTTCGGACAAATGGCTATCCCGATACTGGGGCAAACAAAATCGATCACCTTGGAATTAACATGGTAGGAACGGGATAACTCAACGACAATCTTATCTGCCACAGGTCCCGTTTCCAGGCTTTTAGAACCTGGAAGCACAACAGCAAACTCATCACCGCCGAACCTGAAAACAAGGTCGGCTTCCCTTAAAATCTTTTTAAACCTCCTGGCCACCTGGCGTAAAACTTCATCTCCATATTCGTGGCCAAAATTATCATTGACCTTCTTAAAATGATCCAGATCAATAAAAAGTACCGCCAGTTGCCTGTCGTACCTTAGGGCGTTCTTGACGCACTCCTCCAAGCGTTCAAACAGGGCATTGCGATTCAAAAGACCTGTCAAAGGGTCATGATAAGCATGGTAGGAAAGCTGGTCTTCGTGTTGCTTCCGCTTGGTAATGTCCTCAATGATGCCATCAATCCATTTGAGGTTTCCGTCTGAGTCAAATTCCGCCGTAGCTGTACACGCCACCCAGATGTGCGAACCATCTTTTCTTCTCATTTCCATGACCTTGCCCTTGACACTGCCTTCAAGGAGCAGTTGATCAATCAAGGCGGAACGTTCTTGGGGATCCACATATAATTCGGCAACCGGTACATCGGCCAATTCTTTTTCAGAATTGTAACCAAAAATCCGGGCCAGGGCAGGATTGAGCTTGATGAAATGGCCGGGATAAATGCTGGTGGTACGATAAACACCAACATTCACATTTTCGATTAAAGTCCGATACTGATTCTCACTGGACTCCAATTCTGCGGTCCGCTTGGCTACCAGCTTTCTCAAACGAACATTCCATAGCCAGATCAAAATCAACAAAATAACCGCCAGGGACATTGCCAGAATCAACTGGGAAAATGCCTGGGGCATAACTCTTTCTTCCGGTTTTAAAGGTATTCCCAGCCATTTACGATTGATTTTATCCAGCGTGCCCGTTTGCCTGGCAAGAGCAATGCCTTTGTCTAAAATTCCCGCCAGAACCCGGTTGCCATCTTTGACGGCCATACAGTTTTCGCCTGTATAAAGAGGCTTTCCCACTATTTTTATCTGATCTACAAGCCTATTCTTATAGACATGGTACCAAACAATCTGTTCATCCCCAATGACAGCATCTGCAGTTTGGGCTATCACCAAATCCGTTGCCTGGGCAAAATTCTGCGTATATAACGGCTCATAGGTAATTTTATGGTTGTCCAGAAATTCCTTGGCATAATCCCCGGCTTGCATGGCAATCCGCTTTCCGTCGAGATCTTTCAAGGCTTTGATGTCTGTTCTTTCGGAACGGACAAAAATGTAAGCCGGGACCTTGAAAATGGCCTTGGTAAAATCAAATTTTTTTTCTCTGAGGTCACTGTAAAAAAGGCTTGTCAAAACATGGGCTTTACCGTCGATAACCAGGTTTTGAGCTTCCTGAAAAGCCGAATCCAGGAATCTGGCCGAAAAACCAAGCTCGGTTGCCATCCAGCGGGCAAGCTCTATGGTCATTCCGGTACGTTCGCCATTTTCCAAAAATTCGAAAGGAGGGTACTGGCTCTGGCTGACAAAAACAATGGGGCTGTTGTCTTCCAGGAATTGCTGCTCGGCAGGTGTCAATTTTGCCTGGGCGGCCCAGGTAACAACCGGGTGGATTAAAAGAATACCGAGGAACCATCCCAAAAGGCTGAAAATCAGCGGAGAAGAAGTTACTCGGCATAGCCTACCATGGCAGCAATGCCAACCATCAGAGTATAAGTCAGTAGTCATGAAAAATCTTTACAAACGGCCAAACTCTATCGCCAAGTTGACCTGAAAACGGTGGTTAATCACCTATCAACAGCGTTTGCCACGTACTGACTCATACTCGGCACACAGGTAGCAACCAGCTTTCATTCCCGGACGGCAATTACGCTGTATAGCATTTAATAAATGTCGCCTATTGTCACAATTTGTTGCAATTGTAAAGTTTTAAATTTTAACCCAAATTTAATCTTTCCAGAACCCTGTTGTCAACATTCGCCCTGGCCGGCATAAGTTAAAAAGATCGACAATCCAGAAGGGCCTGGTCAATAATTCAACAAAAAAATTTCTAAAATACCAAAATATTAAGAATCGGATCTTATTTAAGTTCCTGGAGCTGTTTTTTTAATTTATCTATCTGGGCCTTGCGCATACCCTCGGTAAAAGTCGGGCTCATGGCCCGCTTTTCCAGCATTTCGATTTCTTTTAAAATCTTGCTCCTTTTCTTTTCAAGCTCAGCCTGACGCTTTTTTTCAGCTTCCAGGTGCTCCTTTTCACGAATAGCTTTCAGCTCCCGCTTCCGTTGGGCTTCGGAAATTTCCATCTCCTTGTTCAACTGTTCTACCATCCGGTCAAAATTTTTGCGTCTGTCATCGGCATCATAATCGTCCCGGTTCCGACCGGCACCTTCTCTGACCGTTACTTCACGGCCCGTTTCAGGGGGTACATCACTATAATGTTTTACGCCATTTTCGTCCACCCACTGGTAAATCTTATCTCCTGCGGCTGCGATAGAAACATAAAAGGTAAAAATCAGCATAAAACAAAAAATAATTTTCATCCTCTAATTCCTCTGTGCCGTGAGGCCTTAAAACTTATTACCAAAATAACAAAAAATGGTCGCCATCAAGGATAACTTTTGATAAATAAAACTAACTCGCAGTTTCAAAAAAAATATGTAACCGGCAACCCGAAAACCATCTGTATTATTATCAAAATCAAATCTCTTTTTTGGCGGAGTGTTCTAAATGGGTGTCTCCTTGAAACGGCTGCTTTCATTAAAATTACGCCGACAACGCCGATATCGGCCCCGCAACAGCTTGTATGTTGTCCTGGAACATTCAAGTGCTAAAAATCCAGTTGGCGATATCAGTATGGGAGGCCTATCGTTCTATTACCAGGACAACGGCTTGAAGATCTGCAAAGGATCATACGAATTGAAATTGACATCCGCTAACGGCCAGCCCATGGTGCGGATTACTTTTACTACTGTCTCTGATAATGAAACCGGAAGTCTTATCTTTCAAAAACAAAAAATAAAACGTCACAGTGTCAGGTTCGAACGCCTGACGGCCGAACAAAAAGCACGCCTTAAATACATAATCAGTCAATGTTCAGCTTCAAGATAGATCCGAAAATGGTTTTAGTCTCATCCCAAAACCATCATCAGGCAAGCGAAAGCTATTCCCATTCATGCTTTTAATCATTGGACTGGTCAGGTTTGTTTTTTTTCAGAGCCAAGTCATCACCCAGCAATCTTTGTAAAACGGCAAAGATGTCCGTTACATTGAAAGGTTTCAGCAGGAAAGCATCAGCTCCCAGAGCACGCGCTCGCTTTTCATCATTCTGATCACTGGAGGTCAATACGAATTTTCGTTCAGGATAACGGGTCTTAAACTTCTCTAAAAGTTCAAGGCCATCAAGCTCGGGAATGTTTGCATCGGCAATTACCAGATCGGCCCTGTTCGTTTTGCTCAAAACTCGCCAGGCACTGAATCCATCTTCAAATGTTTGGACCCTTTTGTTCAACCCGTACTCAAAGGTGTCAACCAACAGTTTGCGCACCAGATAATCATCATCTATTATTACAATGTCGCCCATCAGTAAAATATATTCCAGAATGATCCGGTATTAACCAGGTTAAATGGAATGATTTATAAGGGTCAAGCTACTTTAAGAAAATCCATTTCCTTAACCCGGCCGCTGAAAGT
>JALVQM010000248.1 GCA_027025615.1 Desulfobacteraceae bacterium
AAATATGGAAGGCAATAAATTAAAGCATGATGACAAGGTGTCAAAGCAGGCAGCCATGGAAGCAAAAGCTCTTGGGCTGCTGGACAAGTTCGAAGAAATTCGCCTTACTGACGACTTCAACCGTAAAATTATTAATAGTATAAGAAAAGAACAGAAGACCTCCGCATATCATTGGCTCAAACCCTTGGCTGCTGTTGCCGTTTCTATGGCTGCCGTGGTGGTTCTTTTGACCGTCTATGAACCACCACAGCAGGACAGCAAAACGAGCGTGGTCAGCCGCACCGATGTGGCCGTGGTGGAACATTTGGAACTTCTGGACAAGATGGAAGTTCTTGAACACCTGGATGAATTGGCTGACACAGAGTCTACCATGATTTTTCTCCAGCTTTTGGAAAGGGGCTGATCTGTAAATGCCAGCCAATGGAAGCGACATGAAACCGGTCATACTGAAATTCTGGATTTTGCTTGTCTTAGCGATAGCCCTTTATTGCCCGGCAATGTCACATGCAGTTAACCTTAATTTCGTATCAGTTAAAGCCGACACGGTGCAACAGGCTGCATTTGACCGCAATCTCAACCGCTGGCAAAACCTGACCGATTCCCAGAAAGAGTACTATCGTAAACTGTATCAACGGTATTGTTCTTTACCTGCCGGCAAACGTGATTTTCTTAAAAAGCAGATGGCAACCTTTCACAAACTGCCTGCCAGTGTACAGCGCTTGATTATGAACAACTACAAAAGGCTTAAGCGTTTGCCGGAAAATGACAGGCGCAGTTTTTTCAGCCTGGTAAAAAAATACCAGAGGCTGCCGGGCAGTAAAAAATCACTGGTCCGTAAGGCCTTCAAAAAAGTAAGAACTTTGCCCAAAGACAGGCAACTGAAGCTGTTCCATCTGCTACTCAAAGAAAACCAGAAACCTAATCCTGCCATAAGGAAAGTAATAAAAGACTTCCTGGAGCATGAGGGATTATCGTCCCGAAACAGGCCATGAGCTTGGGCCCCAGCTTCAGCGGGCCAGCAGTTTGCCGATTGCCCGGCTGATGCGTTCCAGCTGACCGCTGTAAAAATGATCTGCCTCTTCGATGATCAGCAGTTCGGCTCCGGGATTCCAGCCGGCCAGCAGGTCCCGGATGCTTGCTGCCGGCGCTATTTCGTCCTTTCCACCGGCAATTACCAGCTTGAGGCCGGGTAGTTTCCCAATCCCATCGAAAGACAGGAAAGCCACCGGAGGAGATACCATTACCAGGGTGGCTGAGTGATTGACGTACTGTGTGGCCCAGAGACTGTTAACCCATGCGCCGAAAGAATATCCTGCCAGGTGAACCTGTTTAAAAGTGTTACTTGCCAGGTAATCGATTGCCGCCCGGACATCACTGGTTTCACCGACCCCGTTACCAAAACAGCCCTGGCTGTTTCCTGTTCCACGGAAATTGAAACGCAGAGTGGTCCAGCCATTCTGCCGGTAGGCTGAGGCCAGGGTTTCAACAACGGGGTTGTACATGTTTCCGCCATACAAGGGGTGGGGGTGGGTAATTACTGCCGCCCGGTCGCTGGTATTCTGACTCAGCAGGGCTTCCAGTTCATAACCGTCGCTTTGCAGAATGATCTGTTTTTCCATGTGTTGTTTTACCCTTCGTGAGCAAAGGCCGCAGCCGTTTTCGATAATAGGTTTTTAATCCCGGTGGCGGGCCATTATCAGGTCGCAGAGTTTGGGCCACACCTTCTGTCCTTCGGTTGCTGCGTTTTCTTTGCCGTTTCCAAGACCTTCGAGTAATCTTGCCGTTTCAGGGTCTTTTACTATCAGTGATTTTTCGGACAGGACCAGGCGGCCTTTGGCCGGGGCGTATAAAACAAAGGGTCCGAAACTGTCAGGCCGACCGGTTTTTCCCCAGATGCGGCAGTGGTCGGGGGTTATGGAGTCAGGTGCCGGTTTCCAGGCAAGCAGGTCGGCCAAAAGTTCCAGGGCCTCGATTACTCCGTCAGGATAACGGTTTTCCAGGGCCTGCCGGCCATCTTCTGCTATTTGCTCAACTTCTTTTCTGGTAACCCTGAGGTCGAGTTTTGAGATCAGGTCGTTTTTCAATGCCTGGAGTGTTTCCGACGAACGGGTTACCACCACATCCTTGTCATTCAGGATCTTGATGGCGTTGCGAATACTGACCATCTCCTTGACTGTCGGGCTTTTGCGCATGGCAACGTCCTGAATGGTGGTATGGTAACATTTGAGCTCGCCATCCAGGACAATGATGTAGAACTTTTCGGAGTCTTTTTCGTCGGGCTTGATCCAGAGTTCAAGGTCACGTTCATCCCTGCGTTGGTATTGTGACCAGGACAGTAATTGACGCATTGCCTGGCGATTCACCTTGACGCCGGTGTCAGTCGGTTTCAGGGAGGCGAGCACCCGCAAAGCCAGTTTTTCGATTTCGCGTTTTTTGATCAGGTTTTCTTTAAGACTCATCCCGGTCACCTCCAGGGTAAATTTTTTAGGCGGCTTGATCCTTTGATAGGCATAGTGTAAGTTAACACTCCATTGTCCATGAGACAACCCGCGTATTGGTCTCAGGTTGATAAATAATTGTATTAAACTTCAAAACGGGGATGGAGCCATGGATAGATTTGTGGAAATCAGGTATGATGGTAAAACATATCGCCTGCCGGTAGTAATCGGCACCGAGGGTGAAAAAGCCATCGACATATCAAAACTGCGCAGTGAAACTGGTTTTATCACCCTGGATTCAGGCTATGCCAACACCGGTTCGTGTATCAGCAAAATAACATACATGGACGGCGAAAAGGGAATCCTGCGCTACCGTGGTATTCCGGTGGAACAGTTGGCGGAAAAGTCTACCTTCAAGGAGACCGCCTACCTGCTTATAAACGGACGGTTGCCTACCCGGCAAGAGCTTACCCAGTTTTCGGTGTTGCTCAACGACCATTCCCTTGTCCATGAAGACATGAAAATTTTTTACCAGCATTTTCCCAGGGCCTCTCATCCCATGGGGATTCTTTCGGCCATGGTCAACGCTCTGCGCAGCTTCTACCCGGCCCTGGAAAACCTGGAAGAAGAAATAAACATGACCGTTACCCGCCTGCTGGCCAAGATTCGTACCATGGCGGCCATGTCTTACAAGATCTCCCTCGGCCATACTCCGGTCTATCCCAGGCCGGATTTGGCCTATTGTGAAAATTTTCTTAACATGATGTTTCACACCCCGGTCAGGCCCTATGCAATCAAGGAAGAAGTGGTCAGGGCGCTTGAGGTTTTCTGGATTCTGCATGCTGATCACGAGCAGAATTGTTCAACATCGGCAGTGCGCATGGTGGGAAGCGCCAGGGTGAACCTGTATGCGGCCATTTCTTCAGGGATTGCCGCTTTGTGGGGGCCTTTGCATGGCGGAGCCAACCAGGCCGTTGTGGAAATGTTGACGGAAATCAAGGACAGCGGGGGGAATTACCGCAGGGCTATTGAAAGAGCCAAGGACAAAGATGATCCCTTCCGCTTGATGGGTTTTGGTCATCGAGTATATAAAACCTACGATCCACGGGCCAAGATCATGAAAAAAATGTGCGACCGGTTACTTGATGCCCTTAACCTGGACGACCCTCTCCTGGATATAGCCAAGGAGCTTGAAGAGGCGGCCTTGCACGATGATTACTTCATCGAGCACAATCTTTATCCCAACGTCGATTTTTACAGCGGAATAGTATTACGTGCTATCGGGATTCCAACCAATATGTTTACGGTCATGTTTGCCATTGGCAGGCTGCCGGGCTGGATCGCCCAGTGGAAAGAGAGTATGGACGATCCCATGTGGAAACTGAGTCGACCGCGGCAGATATACATGGGGCCAACCAAAACAGATTATATTCCCCTGGATCAAAGATGATGGTTTGGCAACTTCATGATCCAGTGCAGCCGGCCTTTTGAACACGGCTCTTCGGTCCGGGGCCTTTGCCTAACGGCTACTTGGTGCCGAAAATTTTATCTCCGGCATCTCCCAGTCCTGGAAGAATATAACCAATGTCGTTGAGCTTTTCGTCAATGGCGGCAACATAGATTTCTACATCCGGGTGAGCCTGCTCCAGACGGCGGATACCTTCTGGGGCGGCCACCAGGAAAAGTCCCCGTATCTGCCTGCAACCCGATTGTTTGAGATAGTCGACCGTTGCGCACAGTGTGCCACCGGTGGCCAACATGGGATCCAGTATAAGGGCTATTCTCTCGGCCATGTTGCTTGTCATTTTGATGTAATACTTTACCGGTTCAAGGGTTTCCTCGTTGCGGTAAAGGCCCACCACGCTGACCTTGGCCGAGGGAATCAGGTCAAGAACCCCGTCCATCATGCCCAGTCCGGCCCTGAGGATTGGGACAACCGTAATCTTTTTGCCTTTTATTTTTTCAACTTCTACCGGGCCCGCCCAGCCCTGGACCGTTTTACGTTCAGTTTTCAAGTCCTTGGTCGCTTCGTAGGTAAGCAGACGGGCTATTTCAGAGGCAAGGTCACGAAAATCCTTGGTGGAAAGATTATCCTTACGCATCAATCCCAGCTTGTGTTTGACCAAGGGGTGGTCAACCAGATGAACAGGCAAGTGTTGCTTCCTCCCATAGCTTAAATTAGAATCGATAGTTTAGTAAAAAAAAGCCGAGACAATTGTCTGCATCGCAATAAGGCCGAAACCAAGTCCTTGCATCAATAGTAATGATGCCCAACAAAGATATCAGCCTTTTTGGGTTGTCATTGCAAGTGTGCTTATGCGCAAATCACAATGACCAGTTAAAATTCACCCAGGGGACGTTGAAATGTGAATTTTGCCGGTTTGACCATCATTTGCTGGTATGCTTCTTCCGTGTTGCCACCCAGGGCTGAAAAAGGCAAGGAAATGATGAAAACGGCCGTGCCGGCCACCAGGGCTACGATACCCAATGGACGGACCAACAGGGCATCGGCTACCATGCTGCCGGCCGTCAGCTGGTCGTCTTCTTGGGTTTGTTTGTCGCTTGCCATGGCGTTGAAAGGGGCCAGGAGCAAAGCGCATACTATTAAAAGAATGATGGATTGTTTGCCGAAATTATGCATATAGTCCTCCTTTTGAAGTGCTGCTATCCCGGATTACAGGTGCATCTTCCCATCGGCAATAACAACTGGGAAAAGCAGGCTTGCAAATAGGCCCAACTAGCCATTTAATCAGCCTGTAGCATATCAGTTTCCCATGGTTGTTGCAAATGTTTGATTTGGTGACCGATAATTTTTATTTTTTATAATTTGGGGCAAGACATGGTATCGTTTGTATGGAATTTTCCGCTTCACTGAATTCGGACCCCGAAAAACCGGCAGCCGGATTGCCGGTAGAAGTGGCGGTTGCTCTGCCTGTCTACCGGACGTACACTTACCTGGTATCCGCCGACACGGTTATTGAAAACCTGGTTGGTTTCCGGGTTCTGGTGCCTTTCGGCACCCGGAGGGTTACCGGTTACGTCTTGGGGCCGAGCGAAGATATGCCCGATGGACAAATCAAGGCTATCGATGAGCTGTTGGATGAAACCGCCCTGTTTCCACCAGCTATGGTTCAATTTTTCAGATGGATCTCCTCATATTACATGTATCCCCTGGGCCTGGTCATTCAGACAGCTTTGCCCGGCGGGATCAATGTGGCTGAAAGAGCCAGCTACCTGCTGAATAGCGAGGCGCTGGCGTGTCTGGGCCCTGCCGACCTTGATCCTGATACAGCCGCCATTGTCCAGGCACTGGAAAACGGTCCCAGGACAATCAAACAATTAGAGCGCAGTGTCCGTATATCCGGGCTGAAGGCCAGGATCAAAGACCTGTTGAACCAGGGGCTGGTGGTTCGCAGGTTGCGGCTTTCATCAGCCAGGACCCGTCCTGCCAGAGAAAAGGTTGTTGCCCTTTGCCCGGGGTTGTCACTTGACGGGTTGTCAAAGGCTCGTCGTAAACTGGTTTCAATTTTATCTGCCAATGGCCCCATGTCCATCCGCAGCCTCAGGGAATTGGTTCCGACAGCTCCATCCCTGGTGCGGGCCATGGACCGCCAGGGACAGGTTGAGGTAAGCTATCGTCCTGTTTACCGGGACCCTTTTGGTGAAAAAGTACAGCCGGACTTGCCGCCTGTCCTTACTCCGGAACAACAGGATGCCGTTGATTGTATCAGCCAGGCCATGGACCGGGGTTTTAAACCATTTGTCCTGGCAGGTATTACAGGTAGCGGCAAGACTGAAGTTTACCTTCGCCTGGCTGCCAGGGCCCTGGAATCCGGAAAGCCGGTAATTGTACTGGTGCCGGAAATTGCGCTGGTTTCCCAATCCGAACGTCGTTTCCGGGCCCGTTTCGGTTCCCGGGTGGCTTTGCTGCACAGCGGGCTTTCAGCTGGTGAAAGATACGATCAATGGCTAAAGCTGGCGGCAGGGAAGGCAATGATTGCAATCGGTGCCCGATCGGCCATATTTGCTCCTTTTAACAAGCCCGGCCTGATTATCGTCGACGAAGAGCACGATCTTTCCTACAAACAGGACGGGGGGTTATATTACAACGGACGTGACCTGGCGATGGTCAGGGGTAAACAGAGCGGGGCAGTGGTGGTGCTTGGTTCGGCTACCCCTTCGGTCCAAAGCGTCTACAACGTGGAAACCGGAAAGTATCATCGTATCGATTTGCGGAGGAGAATCAGCCGGCAGAGGTTGCCTCAGGTAGAAGTGGTCAACCTGGGCGATTACCGTGGTCGGGACAAGCTGTACCGTATATTCAGTCCGCCTTTGATAAGTGCCGTGAAAGAGACTCTTGCCCAGGGCCAGCAGGCGGTTCTGTTTGTCAACCGCCGTGGTTCCGCCGGTAACCTGATTTGCCGGTTATGCGGCCAGCCGGTCCGTTGTCGTCATTGCGATGTTTCCCTGACCTGGCACCGGCGCCAAAACGCCTACCGTTGTCATTATTGTGGCTTCAGCCAGGCGGCCACCAGCAGGTGTACTTACTGCGGTTCGGTAAAGATAAAGCGCCTGGGGCTGGGAACCGAAAAAGTCGAATCCGTCGTCAAGGATCTTTTCCCCGGGGCAAGAGTGGCCCGCATGGACAAGGACACCATCGGTGGTCGCAAACAAGCCCTTATTAGTCTGTTGAAGGATATTCGCAACGGCAACATAGATATCCTGGTGGGCACTCAAATGGTGGCCAAGGGCCATGATTACCCGAGGATAACCCTGGTTGGAATAATATGTGCCGATTTGGCCTTGAGTATGCCGGATTTCCGGGCCGGGGAAAGGACTTTTCAGCTCCTGGCCCAGGTGGCCGGCAGGGCCGGAAGAGGCAGCCATCCCGGCCGGGTGATCCTGCAGACATATAATCCTGACCATTTTACCATCAAGGCAGCTTGCTGTCAGGATTTCGAACAGTTTTACAACCAGGAGATAGAACAACGCCGGGTTCTGGGTTACCCGCCCTTTTCGCGTTTGATCCAGATAAGAATATTTGGTCGCGACAGGGAGCAGACCTCAGCGGCGGCCGGGGAACTCGGACGGCGGGCCCGAAGCCTGCAAAAGAGCTATAACGAATACTGCGGGGTGCAGGTCCTGGGGCCGGTGGAGGCACCTCTTGCCAGGATTGCCGGTCGATACAGATGGCAGCTTTTACTCAAGGCTGTATCAAGTGAACTGCTGCGCCGTTTTGCAACCAAGTTGTGCTTTGATGATCAAGGCCCGAGGGTGAAAGGACGGGTTGGAATCAGTATAGATGTTGATCCAATGGATATGATGTGATGTTTTGGCAAAAACCTTTATGTTTGAATTAGGGTGCAGGCCCAGGTGATTGCAGCGTACTTAATATACGCCTGGCTGAGAACCGGATGCAGCCCGACAGGATATCGTACCCGGCAAGGAAAAATCGTGTAAAGGAGTGTTGCAATGTTGATAGCCATAATGAGCGACAGCCATGATCACCTGGCAAACCTGGAAAAAGCCATAATTCTTGCCCGCCAGGGCGGGGCGGAAATGATCATTCATTGTGGGGATTACGTGGCGCCATTTTCCCTCAAGATTCTGGGCAATGCAGGTTTGCCGGTCCATGGTGTTTTCGGAAACAACGATGGCGACCAGTATCTGTTGACCAGGCTGTCCATGTCTGAACTGGAACTGATTACCCTCCATGGCCAGGTGGGCACCCTGGAGATCGATAATACAAAAATTGCTTTTACCCATTTGCCGTTAGTCGGCCATGGCCTGGCCGCCACGGAAGATTACGACCTGGTTTGTTTCGGACACAGTCATAATCATCATGCCCGGCATGTCGGTTCGACCCTGCTGCTTAATCCGGGAGAAATAATGGGCAAGGATGAATCTGCAGGGTTTTGTATTTACGATACGGCAAAGGACAGTTTCCAGCGGCTGTTGCTGAAATGATTGAATATTGAAATATCGGAGATAAAGTTCTAAAGTGCGTTTTTACGGAACGGATACAGAAAATGAAAGTGAGGAAATAACCATGCGACGACTACTGTTGACAAGTATAATGGCTGCCCTGGCCATGGTGGTTTTCCCTTTATCAACCCTTTCGGCCGGCCAGGAAAATCCCAATAATCACAAAGCCCGGGCCACAAGCCAGGACCCATTTGCCGGCGGGCCTGCGGTTTTTTTTCCCCAGACGTCCTATACCTTCGATTCGATCCTGGAAGGTGCCAAGATAGAGCATGAATTCGTTGTTGAAAACCGGGGTAAGACTCCCTTGCGGATCGGACGTGTCCGGCCCGACTGAGGCTGTTCGGTGGCCTCGTTTCCCGAGGTCATTCCGGCCGGTGGCCGGGACAAGATAAAAGTCGTAGTCAAAACCAAGGGTTATGGCGGTCGCAACCTTCACAAACGCTTCGTAGTCCATACCAACGACAAGAAGCATCCTAAAACTGTCCTGATGGTAAGCGGCCACGTCAAGGCTTTTGCCAGGATAGAACCGCGTTACCTTAGAATGATCGGCAATGCCGGACAGAAATTGACCTCGGAAGCCAGGATTATTCCTCTCAAGGAATATCCTTTCAAAATTGTTTCGGTTGAGCCCAGGCGGGGCAAGGATATAAAAGTCGATTTTAAGCCCCTCCAGAACAATGAACAGCAAGGGTACCTGGTTAAAGTTGAACTTATCCGCAAAGCCAAAGGCGGTTTTCGGGATACGGTTCTGGTTCATACCGACAGTAAGCAGAAGCCGGTTTTGGAACTGCCGGTTTTCGGCTATCTGAGGACTGTTAAAAAGGGCCACGTCAAGCCTCAACCCAAACCATCCAAATGAAAATTGAAAATATACGCATAGTGGCCTTTGACTGCGACGGGGTAATGTTCGAGTCCCGGCATGCCAACCAGGCATTTTACAACCGAATTCTTGAACATCTGGGCCTCGAACCCCTGAAACCCAATCAGATGGACAAGGTGCAAATGCTGACCGTGGATCAGGCTTTGGACTATCTGGTCAAGGATCCCGAGGCACGCCGGGAAGGACGGCGTTTCAGGCTGAAGATGGATTACCTGGACTTTGTGCCCATGCTGGAAATTGAACCTGACCTTAAACTCCTGCTGGCGGCACTGCGACCGCGGTACAAGACAGCGGTGGCGACCAATCGTACCAATACCATGGGGGCTGTCCTGGAACGTTTCGGGCTGGAGGGATCTTTCGACTTGGTGGTAACGGCCTGGGATGTTGAAAATCCCAAGCCCCATCCGGAGTCCCTGGAAAAAATACTCGATGCTTTTTCCTGCCGGCCGGACCAGATGATCTACATCGGCGATTCATCCGTTGATCAGCAGGCGGCTGAATTGGCCGGGGTTTTATTTGCAGCTTATGCCAATAAAAACCTGAGGGCTGATGTTTATCTTGAAAGCCTGGGACAACTTGCACAAATCCTGGGCGTCGACATGCATTCTAATTCCGGGATTATCAAGCACCGATGACTGCGGCTGTTGTTACCATCGGTTCTGAGCAGGCCGTTGCGACCCTGTCCAGCCGGAATGCGGATTTTGCTGCAAAGTTTTGTGCTGCAGCCGAATTGAATCACTTGGCTCGCAGGGCTGAAACACCCCTTGCGCCCGAAGCCATGGACATCCTGGCTGATGTCCTGCTGGGAAACCAGTTTGCCGGCCAGCGCCAGCGGTTTTTCCTTTTTCGTGAAGCTGCCGACACTTTGGCTAGGGCTGCCGTGCGTTGGAAAGCGACATCCATGGGCGGATACGCCTTGGCCTTGCTGAAAAAGATCCTGGTCCGGGTTGATGACTATGCCCACCGCGCGGTATCCGAGGCCCTGGGAGCTTTGCCCCTGGCAATTGCCGGACCAGTGTTGAAAATGCCACCGGCCACCTGCAATCAGCAGCAAGTTAAATGGCAGCATCTGCTGGCTGCCAATAATCTGTCAATCACCGGCCAGCCGGCCTGGAAAGGACGCAGCCTCGTAGTGCCGGTTAGAAACGGTGTTCTGGTGACAAAATTTGCCCGTAGCGGAAAAGACTCACTGGAAGGACTGATAGCCGAGGCCCGCTGGATGGATCAGCTCAGGTCCGGCAGCTTTGCTTTCAAAGTACCTTTTGCCATTCCAAGGCCTCTTCGGTTCGGCCGGTCCGACTGCATCAGGTTGGCCGGTATTCCCTGGAAACCGCCATCTGATTTTCAGGCCTGCGTGTTTCAACCGGCCCTGGTTTACCTGGCTTCAGCGGATTATTTCAGCTATCCCAATGCCGGGGGGGCAAATGGCCCGTGTTTTGAACAAATGGCCGAAAGCCTGGCCGCTTGTGCCTGGTTGCTGGGTTACCTTGCCGGTTGTGGTGTTGTCCACACTTCTCCCATAGCCCTTTTTCACAACCGGGTTCAGCGCAGGAGAAGGCGTGACCGGGGACGTTACCAGTGGTTCAGGTCCGGCCGGCTTGACCGCTGGTTGGAATCCTGCCGTTATCCCAATTTGTCCCTGTGTGGGTTGAGGGATTTTGAGCACCTTGAAAGCGTTGCTTCTTCAGGCATTGAGCTGTACCGTCATCTGGGTACCCAATTATTGAGCCTGGTGTTGGTGGCGGCAAGTTGGTTTCGTAACCGCAGGCCTGACATGGTGGGGCGTGATCGACGGGGAAGGCCTGTGGATGTCCGTAAACTTTTTGACCGGGGGAAACTTGAACAGGCGGTGGCCGGGATTTACGGCCGGTATCACCAGGGATTTACAGGCAGTGCCTTGCAAGTGACCCTGCCTTTTGATTCCGGACGGTTGACAGAACGGATGATTGACGAGATGGGAGTCGACCGCCACATGGAAGAAGTGCTGCGGGTGGCTGACCAGAACCAGATGGATCGCATGCAGCTGGAAGCCTTTCTGGTGGAAAGGGGTTACAGCAAGGATCAGGCTGCCGGGATAAAAAAGGGGGCCGCGGATATTGTCATCATCAGCGGACCACACCTGGGTGGGTTTAACCGTCCCATCTCCTTGCCGGAGCTGATTGAAGCTGTTGCAGCCATGTCTGCCACTTGTGTGGCCGATCGTTTCCTTGATGAAAACGGCCTGTTTTCTGCTGAAACGGCCGGGTAAGTCATTACTGGTTGCCGAATCCGTTTTGCCGTCCGCAGTCCGGGCATTGCCAGGTGATGCCGTTGCACGACATGCCCCACATGTTTTCCTGGATGCACTCCTGGCAGATGGAAAATCCACAGCGACAGGTCCAGCAGAAGGGCATTTGGCGCCGGCAGCAGTGGCACTCGGTTGCTGTTTGCAATTTGTGCTTGCGTACGTAGCCTGCTCTGGCCATTGGGTTTCCTCCTGGGATCCAGACCGGTCTTGTAGGATGTCTCCGGCAATGGTAGGTATGCCGGGTAGAGATGAAACTAAATCCGGCCGGGCAGCCTGTCAAGACGGACTTGCAGGCCAAGGAAAATCCTCATGAAAAATACCATCCAGAACTCCAGGCAATGTGTTTACCTGATCGACGGCAGTGCTTATATCTACCGCGCTTTTCACGCTGTCCGCGGGCTTACAAATTCCAAAGGCATGCCTACCAATGCTGTTTTCGGTTTTACCCGTATGCTGCTGAAGCTTGTCCAGGATCGCCATCCCCTGTATGTGGCGGTTTTTTTTGATGCCAAGGGACCTACTTTTCGTCACCGCATTTATCCTCAGTACAAGGCAAACCGTCCTCCCATGCCCGATGACCTGGTGGTCCAACTGCCTTTTATCAAGCAGGTTACCGATGGGTTCAATATTCCGGCTATCGAGGCCGATGGTTACGAGGCCGATGACCTGATCGGCACATGTGCCCGGCAAGCCGAGGCCGCGGGTTTCCAGGTGGTTATGGTTACCGGCGACAAGGATTTCATGCAGTTGGTAACGCCTGAGTCCATGATCTGGGACCCCATGAAGGATAACCTGATCGACCTTGAGCGAATTTACAGGGATTATGGTTTGGAGCCCCGGCAGATGATAGATGTCATGGGGCTTTCAGGTGATACAGCCGACAACATACCCGGTGTGCCGGGCGTAGGGCCCAAGACCGCGGTAAAGCTGATCAGGACTTTCGGTGACATGGACAGTCTCTACGGTCGCCTGGACGAGGTTTCGGGCAAGAAGCTGCGCCGGAATCTTGCTGAACACAAGGACCAGGCCTATCTCAGTCGTCGGCTGGTAACCATCGATACCCAGGCCCCGGTTGAATTTGAGGTGGAAAAATTTCGTTTTCAGGAACCTGACCGAAGCGTGTTGGGAGAACTTTTCGGCCGCCTTGAATTTCGCCAGTTAAGACGGGAATATGGCGGCGGAAAGGTGTCCCACGACAAACACTACCATTCGGTTCTGGAGCCGGGGCAACTGGAAGAACTTGTGGAAAAGCTTGCTGCAGCTGAGGTTTTCGCCCTTGATACAGAGACCACCTCCACAGACCCCATGAAGGCCGACCTGGTGGGAGTATCTGTGGCCCTGGAACCGCATAGAGCATATTATATCCCCTGTGGTCATCGCTATCTGGGTGCACCCCGCCAGATTGAATGCATGCGGGTGCTTGAGCTGTTACGTCCTGTCCTGGAAAGCCCGAAGATAAATAAAGTGGGGCAGAATATAAAATATGACTGGATAGTGCTTAAAAGACACGGGGTGGAATTAGACGGGGTTATTTTTGATACCATGTTGGCTTCCTACCTGCTCAACCCGTCAAAACGGGCTCATAACCTGGACCAGATTGCCCTGGATTTCCTGGACTATAAGACCACAACCTACAGCCAGGTGGCCGGTAAGGGAAAGGCTGAAGTGGGTTTCGAACAGGTGGCCGTGGAAAAAGCTGCACCTTACGCATGTGAGGATGCCGACGTAACTTTCCTGGCCTACCGGGTGCTGAAGCAAAAACTGGAAAAATACAGATTAGTCGAGCTGATGGAAACAGTGGAATTGCCCCTGGTGCCGGTGCTTGTCAAGATGGAAATGGCCGGTGTGGCAGTGGACCAGGAACGCTTGCGTCAGCTTTCCAAATTGTTTGAGCACCAAATGGAGAAACTGGAAACGGCTATCTACGAGCTGGCCGGGGAAAGGTTCAACATCCGCTCTTCCCAGCAGCTTGGCCGGATTCTTTTTGAAAAACTGAAACTGCCGGTGGTTAAGAAGACACGCAAGAAAACCGGCTTTTCCACCGACGTTGAGGTCCTGACCCGCCTGGCTGAATCTCATGAACTGCCGGCGGTGATCCTGCGCCATCGTGGGCTTGCCAAGCTCAAGTCAACCTACGTGGATGCCCTGCTGGAACTGATCAACCCTGAAACCGGGCGGATTCACACCTCTTTCAACCAAACGGTTACCGCCACAGGTCGCTTGAGCAGCTCTGATCCCAATCTGCAGAACATCCCCATCCGGACCGAGGAAGGCCGCGAGATACGCAAAGCCTTTGTGGCCAGGCCTGGCTGGTGCATTTTGTCGGCCGATTATTCCCAGATAGAACTGCGGATCCTGGCCCATTGCGCCGATGATCCGATTCTGATCGAGGCTTTCCATGGCCAGGAAGATATCCATGCCCGCACGGCGGCTGAAGTCTTCAGGGTCGACCAGACTGACCTAAGCCCCGAACTGCGGCGCCAGGCCAAGGCCATAAATTTCGGAATTATATACGGGATGAGCGCTTACGGGCTTTCAAAGGAACTTGGTATAAGCAACCGGATGGCCCAGACTTATATCGACAATTATTTTGAACGCTACCAGGGCGTTAAGGCATATATCGATCAGACCATCACCAAAGCCCGCCGTGACGGCAGGATAAGTACCTTGCTTGGACGGGTACGTCTGCTTCCCGAGATCAATAGTTCCAACCGGACAGTAAGACGCTTTGCCGAGCGTACCGCTGTGAACACCCCCATCCAGGGCACGGCCGCCGACCTGATAAAATTGGCCATGATAAGGCTGGATCAGGTGCTGGTCGAAAAAAAACTTGCGGCTGTGATGATTCTTTCGGTCCACGATGAAATCGTTCTGGAAGTTCCGGAAAAGGAACTTGAGCAGGTAAAGGATATTGCCCGTAAGGTGATGGAAAATATATGGGAGCTGAAGGTGCCCCTCAAGGTAAACCTGGCCTGGGGAGCCAATTGGGCTGAAGCCCATTGATCAGGGCATCCCGGCACAGGGATTATTCTTTGTCGTCTTCATCGTTTGACTGGTTGTTGCTTACAGTGGCGGCGATGGTGCGGTAAATATTGGGGAAGGCCTCCGAAAAGCTGGTGGGCGACACCCGGCCGACTTCGATAAACTTGACAACTATTTCCTTGCTGGCCCTGAGGATGAGTTCTTCGATAGGTTTTTTTTTCATTGGTTTTTCTTTTTTATTTGATAACTTTGCCAA